>DATGZW010000477.1:0-5880 GCA_035297005.1 Patescibacteria group bacterium | reverse complement strand
GGTAGCGGCCTTCGAGGCGCCCATCCGGACCGTTGAAAATCACTTCAGGCATGTTTACCGCTGAACCTACTGGCTGACCCACCCTCAAAATGTTGACCGGGCGGGTATGGTTTAACATAAAACAATCCAGCCCTGCTTACGGTCATTCTTGACCGGGCTTGTCGGGCATCCTATATTCACCTTCGAGCGGAGGGTACCTCAAGCGCGTGTCGCCATGGAACCCTTTGCGCAAGCGGGCCACAATAACATATTGACGGTTATGGTTTTCAAGAGACTTCGGGAAGAAATCGACTCCATTCGCGAGAGAGACCCCGCCGCCCATTCGCGGGTCGAGGTTTTGCTGTGTTATCCGGGGCTGCATGCCTTGGTTTTTTATCGCATCGCGCATGCGGCATGGGGTCGGGGATTTCGGGTGTTGGGCCGCTTTGTGTCGCATCTGGGCAAAATGGCGACGGGGGTGGAAATCCATCCGGCGGCCAGTATCGGGCGGCGGTTGTTCATCGATCACGCCACCGGGGTGGTGATCGGCGAGACGGCGGTGGTCGGCGATGATGTGACTTTGTATCAGGGCGTCACCTTGGGTGGCACCTCGCTGCACAAGGGCAAGCGCCACCCGACGCTGGAGAACGGCGTCATCGTGGGGTCGGGCGCGCAGGTGCTGGGGCCGATCACGGTGGGGGCGGGGGCACGCATCGGCGCCAATGCGGTGGTGCTGACCGACGTACCCAAGGGCGTGACCATGGTCGGCATTCCGGCCCGCATGATCCTGCGCCGGGGCGAGAAGGAAGGGTTTCTGGCCTATGGCTGCGACGCAGATTTACCCGATCCGGTGGCGCGCACCATCGACGGATTGCGCCAAGAAGTCGCCCAGTTGCTCGACCGGGTGGCCGATCTGGAAAGTGAATTACACGGCGCCGGCGGCAGTCGCGGCACATCCCGCCGGCCGCATGTGATCGAAGATGACGAAACCACGGCGCGCCCAAGCGCGCTGTAAAATGAGAACCTTAAAGATGGGAGTGCGGACGTGAAGCTCAGCACCAAAGGACGCTACGCCGTCATGGCGATGGTCGATCTGGCATGTCACAGTAGCGGCAGTCCCGTCGCTTTGGCCGACATCGCCGAGCGACAGGAAATCTCGCTCTCCTATCTGGAGCAGCTGTTCGGCAAGCTGCGCAAGGGCGGGCTGGTCAAGAGCGTGCGCGGACCCGGCGGCGGCTATCTGCTGTCGCGACCGACTCCGCAGTTGCGCATCTCGGACATCATTCTGGCGGTGGACGAACCGATCCAGACCACCCGCTGCGCCCCCGGCTCGCCGGCTGGCTGCCATAACCACAAGGGCCGCTGCCTGACCCATGATCTGTGGGAGGAGTTGGGCAACCAGATTTATCTTTACCTCAGTTCGGTGTCGTTGGCCGATGTGGTGGATCAGCGCCTGCTGGGGACCAGCGGCATGTTTCACGGCACCGGCGGCCCCAGCGTCGCCGCGCAGTAAGCAAAGGTCCACGCCGATGTCCGCCACCGCAGTTTACCTGGATTACAACGCCACGGCCCCGCTGCGTCAGGCCGCTGTCGATGCGATGGTCAGGGCGCTGCGGACCACCGGCAACCCGTCTTCGGTGCATGGCTTCGGCCGTGCCGCCCGCCGCCTTGTCGAGGATGCGCGCGATAGCGTGGCCGAGATGGTCGGCGCGGTGCCGGCGGGAGTGGTGTTCACCTCGGGGGGGTCCGAGGCCAATGCGTTGGGGCTGACCGGTTTCGGTCATCGCCATATCCTGGCTTCGGCGGTCGAGCATCCCTCGGTGCTGAAGGCGGTGGATGGGGTCGAGACGGTGCCCGTCGATCGCGATGGCCTTATCGATCTGGCCGCGTTGGAGGCGCTGTTGCGCGCCGCCGAGGGGCCGGTGATGGTGGCGGTGATGCTGGCCAACAACGAAACCGGCGTGCTTCAGCCGGTGGCCGAGGTGGCGCGCATTGCTCATGCCTATGGCGCTTTGGTGCATTGCGACGCAGTGCAGGCGGCGGGCAAAGTGGATATCGACATGCACCGCTTGGGAGTCGATACGCTGGCGCTGTCGGCGCATAAGCTGGGCGGGCCGCAGGGTGTCGGCGCTTTGGTGCTGGCCGCCGCCGAGGCCGAGGTTATTCCGCTGATCAAAGGCGGCGGGCAGGAGAGACGGCGGCGGGCGGGCACCGAGAACGTGCCGGGAATCGCCGGTTTCGCCGCTGCCGGGCGGTTGGCGTTGGCGGAAATGCAGGATGCGGCGCAGCGCTTGGGTGCATTGCGCGACCGGCTGGAGGCCGAGGCTTCGCGGGTTGCTCCGCATACGGTGGTGTTTGGCGCGGGCGTTGAACGCCTGCCCAACACCAGTTGTCTGGCGCTGCCGGGACTGTCGGCGCAGACGGCGGTGATGGCGTTCGATTTGGCCGGAGTGGCGGTCAGCGCCGGGTCGGCCTGTTCCTCGGGCAAGGTGGCGGCCAGTCATGTGCTGGCGGCGATGGGGGCCGGAGCGCTGGCGGGGGCGGCGATCCGGGTCAGCCTGGGGTGGGACAGCGTCGAGGCCGACGTGGACCGGTTCATAGACGTTTTTACCCGCGTTGCGGGCCAACGGGCGGCGAGCGCCGCCTGACCAACTTGAGTGGATGCGGCTGGGAAAAGCCGCTCAGGATAAGGATGTTGCACATGACCGCAGTGAACGGCACGACGAACGCAGGGCTGCAGCGGCCGATCTATCTCGATTACCAAGCCACGACCCCTTGTGATCCGCGCGTCGTCGAGGCGATGTTGCCCTATTTCACCGAGAAGTTCGGCAATCCGCACTCGCGCAACCACGCCTATGGCTGGGAAGCCGAGGAAGCGGTCGAGCAGGCGCGTGAGCAAGTGGCCGCGATCATCGGCGCAGACCCCAAGGAGATCATCTTCACCTCGGGCGCGACCGAGTCCAACAATCTGGCGATCAAGGGCGTCGCCAACTTCTACCGCGACAAGAAGGACCACATCATCACCGTGGTGACCGAGCATAAATGCGTGCTCGACTCCTGCCGCCACCTGGAACAGGAAGGCTTCAAGGTCACCTATCTGCCGGTGCACAAGAACGGCCTGATCGACCTTGCCCAGTTGGAAGCGGCGATCACCGACCGCACCGCTTTGGTGTCGGTGATGGCGGTCAACAACGAGATCGGCGTCATCCAGCCGCTGGCCGAGATCGGCGCGATCTGCCGCAAGCATCATGTGTTCTTCCACACCGACGCGGCGCAGGGCGTCGGCAAGATGCCTCTCGACGTCAACGCCATGAACATCGATTTGATGAGCATCTCGGGCCACAAGATCTATGGCCCCAAAGGCATCGGCGCGCTGTTCGTCCGCCGCCGCCCGCGCGTGCGCTTGCAGGCGATCATCAATGGCGGTGGGCAAGAGCGCGGCATGCGTTCGGGCACCTTGCCGACCCCGATGATCGTCGGGCTGGGCGAGGCTTGCCGCATCGCCCAAGCCGAGATGGGCGTCGAGAACGAGCGCATGCATGCCCTGCGCGACCGCCTGCTGACGGGCATCAACGCCCGCCTGCCGGAATGCTATGTGAATGGCGATCTGGAGCAGCGCGTCCCCGGCAACCTCAATATCAGCTTCGCCTTCGTCGAGGGTGAGGGCTTGATGATGGGCGTCAAGGATATCGCCGTGTCGTCGGGTTCGGCCTGCACCTCGGCCTCGCTGGAGCCGTCCTATGTGCTGCGCGCCTTGGGGCTTGACGCCGAGATGGCGCATACCAGCCTGCGTCTGGGCTTCGGCCGCTTCACCACCGAAGCGGAAATCGATTACGCCATCAACCACATCGTCGAAGCGGTGAGCCGCCTGCGCGAACTCAGCCCGCTGTGGGAGATGCACCAGGAAGGGATCGATATCAAATCGATCCAATGGGCTGGCCACTGAGCGCCGATACCCTGTTCAAGAGTTTGCGGAGGGCGATATGTCTTACAGTGAAAAAGTGATCGACCACTACGAGCACCCGCGAAATGTGGGCTCGTTCAAGAAGGAAGAAGACGGCATCGGCACCGGGTTGGTGGGGGCTCCGGCCTGCGGCGACGTCATGAAGCTGCAAATCAAGGTCAGCGCCGAAGGCATCATCGAGGACGCCAAGTTCAAGACCTTCGGCTGCGGCTCGGCCATCGCTTCCAGCTCGCTGGTGACCGAATGGGTCAAGGGTAAGACCTTGGACGAAGCGGCAAGCATCAAGAATACCGACATCGCTCAGCATCTGGCTTTGCCGCCAGTCAAAATCCATTGTTCGGTCTTGGCCGAGGATGCTATCAAAGCCGCCATCGCGGACTATAAAAAGAAGAGCGGTTCCAGCGACGAGGCGGTCGGCTGAACATTTGGGGTGGTGTCGTTAGGTGGCGGACTGGGGCGAAGTCCCCCTCGCCCGAAATCGGGAGAGGGGGATTTAGGGGGTGAGGGAGCCTTCGTAAGGACGTTCCAGTATCGGACTATGAGCGCGCTTCACGCGCCCCTCACCCCGGCCCTCTCCCGCCTGTGGGAGAGGGAAATGTTAACTGACGATACGCCCTAAGATTTGGGCCGAGGAAAGACGAAGAAGAGGGACGATACATGGCTGAACGCATGTCTGCTTTGACCCTGACCGATGCCGCTGCGGGGCGCGTGAAGGAATTGCTGGAAGGGCGCGGCAAGCCTTCGGTCGGCATCCGCATCGGGGTGAAGACCAAGGGGTGCTCGGGTTTGACCTATACCCTGGAATTCGCCGATGAAAAGGGGCCGCTGGATGAAGTGGTCCAGTTCGGCGGCGTCACCGTGCTGATCGATCCCAAGGCGTCGATGTTCATTCTCGGCACCGAAATGGACTTCGTCGAAGAGAAGCTGCAAAACGGTTTCGTTTTCCGCAATCCCAATGAAAAGGGCCGGTGCGGCTGCGGCGAATCGTTTCACGTCTAGTCCTCCGTTCCTTGTTCCGATCCCTATCCGTCATCGGGCCGCGTTTGTGGTTCCGATGACGGAGTGCCGAAAGCGGGCAAGTTCATGACCCAGGTACGACCCTCTCCTCCCGGCCTGTCTTTGGTGCCGTGCTGGTCCTGCAAAGGGCCGGTCGATCCGCGCGCGCTGTTCTGTTCGACCTGCGGCGCGGTGCAGGCGCCGGGGGCCGCCGACCATTACACCCGGCTGGGTTTGCGCCGGGCCTATGCGGTGGAAACCACCGATCTGGAACGCCAGTATTTCGGCTTCCAGCGCCGGCTGCATCCCGACCGCTTCGCCAGCCGCACGCCCAAGGAACGGGCGTTGTCGCAGCAACAGGCGACGGCGCTCAACGAAGCCTATGAGACGCTGAAGGATCCGCTCAAGCGCGCCGCCTATCTGCTGCGGCTGTCGGGGCGCGAGGTCGATATCGACAAGGCCGGCACCGTCGATGATCCGACGCTGCTGATGGAAGCCATGGAGATGCGCGAGGCGCTCGACGAGGCCGAGACGCTGGACGATATCAGCTGCTTGGTGGCCGAAGCCGAAACGGCGGTAAGTGGATGCCAAGGTTCGCTGGCGGCGGCTTTTGCCGGTGATGATCTGGATAGCGCCGGCAAGCTGACGACGCGGTTGAAATACCTGTCCAAACTGGCCGAGGAAGCGCGTTCGCGCAAACTCCGCATGACAAGGCAAGGTCTCTGAGATGCTGCTGCAAATTCATGAGCCGGGCGAGACTCCCGACCCGCATGCCGATGACGAGCGAGGCGCCGCCGTCGGCATCGATCTGGGCACCACCAATTCGGTGGTCGCGGTGGCGATGGCCGGCCGCGCCGCCGTGCTGCGCGACGCCGAGGGTAACGGCCTGATCCCCTCGGTGGTGTGCTATGGCGAGGACGGCTCGGTCGACGTCGGCGCCG
>DATGZW010000476.1:0-5564 GCA_035297005.1 Patescibacteria group bacterium | reverse complement strand
GTCCGGCGTATGCACGGTGAACATGTTGCCGCCGAACTTATCCCAATGGCCCGACGCTTCCCACAGCGAGCGGTCGACCATCTGCGGGGTTTTCACCTCGACATAGTCGTTCTGCTCCAGCTTGCGGCGGATATAGCCTTCGACGACGCGCCACAGGGTCCAGCCCTTGGGGTGCCAGAACACCGAACCGACGGCTTCTTCCTGCTGGTGGAACAGCTCCATCTCGCGGCCCAGGCGGCGGTGGTCGCGCTTCTCGGCCTCCTCCAGCATGGTCAGATAGGCGTTGAGCTGCTTTTCGTCGAACCACGCGGTGCCATAGATACGCTGCAACATCTCGTTGCGGGCATCGCCGCGCCAATAGGCACCCGCCACCTTCATCAGCTTGAAGGCCTTGCCCAGCTTGGCGGTCGAGGGCAAATGCGGGCCACGGCACAAATCGATGAAATTGCCCTGACGATACAAGCCGATAGCCTGATCGGCAGGAATCGAGGCGATCAATTCGGCCTTGTACTTCTCGCCCAAGCCTTCGAAGAAGGCGACGGCGTCGTCGCGGGTCCATTCCTCGCGGGTGATGACTTCGTCGCGGGCGACGATCTCGCGCATCTTCGCCTCGATCGTCGCCAGATCCTCCGGAGTGAACGGGGTGGCGCGGGCGAAGTCGTAGTAAAAGCCGTTCTCGATGGCGGGGCCGATGGTCACCTGGGTATCGGGATACAGTTCCTTAACCGCTTCGGCCATCACATGGGCGGCGTCGTGGCGCAGCAGTTCGAGCGCATCGGCGTCGCGATGGGTGACGATGGAGATGGCGGCGTCGGTGTCGAACACCGTCGCCAGATCCTTCATCTGACCGTTGACCCGCACGGCAAGCGCTGACTTGGCAAGGCCGGGACCGATGTCACGGGCGATGTCGGCGCCCGACACCGGGCGGTCAAAACTTCGCACGCTGCCGTCGGGCAGGGTAATGGCAACCATGGACTGAGGCTCGTTCTGTAAATCGGAAAGCGAGGACATTAAGCGGATTCCCCGTCAAGTCAAGGCGGGCGGGCGCAAACGCAACGCCGCCGGCCCTACGGACAGGGCATCCAGCACCGTTGACAGCGCTAATTCAGCCAGATCGGGCGCTTGCAGCACCGTCACCAAACCGCGCGGAGCACACAAGCTGGGGTCGGACTCGGCCGAGAACAACACCACCGATGGACAGCCGGCGGCGGCAATCAGGTGCATCGGGCCGGTATCGTTACCCACCGCTCCCGCCGCCAACCGCGCCAGCACGGCGATATCGGCGAAGCTGGTCTGCCCCAACAGCGACATCGCATGCGGACAGGCGGCGATGATCGGCTCGATTTGCTCGGCGTCGTAATGAGTGCCCAGAATGACCGGTACCACCCCCTGCCCGGCCAAGGCGTTGGCCAATTCGGCATAACGCTGCGCCGGCCAGCGCTTGGCCTGACGATGCGGCGCGCCGCCGGGAACCAGCAACATATAGCGGTCGGGCATGCGGAAACGCGCGACATCGGCAACGGCCCAGGACAAATCGGGGAGCGGCGTCGCAGCAATGCCAGCCACCGCCAGTTGCTCGGCCTGACGGTCGATGGTGTGCATCAGATCGCGGTCGGGATTGGCGTGTTCGTGCGAGCAATCGGTGGCGATGCCCGACCAGTTCGGCCCCCCCATGATACGGTAATAGGTGGTGCTGCGTTCCGAGGTTTGCAGGTCGTAGACCATGTCGAACTTGGTCGAACGCAGCATGCGGCGCAGACGCATCACTCCGGCGACTTCCCACGGACGCGGGCGGCTATCGACCCAGATTTCGTCGAAATAAGGGCTCTGTTCGGCCAGTTCGACATAGGGCTTGGTGGTCAGCAAAGTGATGCGTGCATCCGGGTGCCGCGCCCGGATCGCCGCGAACGGCCCCATCGCCTGGACAAAATCACCCAGGGCCGACAGCTTGATCACCAGGATGCGCGGAATCTTCACTCTGCCGAGGTCTCCGCCGCGACCAGCCCCAGCACCTCGGCATAAACATCCAGGGTGCGGGCGCACATCAATTCGCGGGTGAAGTTTTCGCGGACGAAGGCGATCGCCTCCTCGGCCATGATGGTTCGCCGCTCGGGGGCCATGTCCAGGATGCGCTCCAGCGCCACCGCCATCGCCTCGGGATCATTAGGCGGCACCAGCAGGCCGGTGCGGCCGTCGATGACGTTTTCGCGCCCGGCGCCGTTGTTGGTGGCGACCACGGGGCGGCCCAAGGCCTGGCCTTCGATGATCACCCGGCCAAAGGCCTCGGGGTCGGTCGAGGCCGAGACCACCACATCGGTCAGCATGTACGCCGCCGGCATGTCGTTGCATTCGCCGACGATATGCACCACGTCGGTCAGGCCCAACCGCTGCACCAGCGATTTCAACTCTTCGGTATAGGCCGTCCGCCCCTGATCGGAACCGACCAGCAAACAACGGATGTCACGGCGGCCAAGCTTGGCCAACGCCTCGATCAACACGGTCTGGCCCTTCCAGCGGGTCAGGCGGCCAGCCAGCATGATAACCGGATAGCCATCGGGCAGGCGCCAGCGCTGGGCCAGTTGAATGATGCGTTCCTGGCTGACCTTGACGGGGTCGAAGCGCGACAAATCGACGCCACGATGAACGACGCGGATCTTGCTGGGAGCCACGCCATAAATGGTCTGCATGTGGTGCGAGATGAAATTGCTGATGGCGATGACCCGCTCGCCGCGCGTCATGATGACGTTGTAGCGGTTCTTCAGCCCCATCCAGCCGCCGTTATAGGTGCCGTGGAAGGTGGTGACGAAATGCGCGCCCGTCCGCAGCGCCGCATGATAGGCGCTCCAGGCCGGAGCCCGGCTGCGGGCATGCACGATATCGACGCCGTGCTCGCGGATGATGGCTTCCAGCTTGGCGATGTTGGCGCGGATGACCAGCGGGTTCTTGCTGTGCAGGGGAAGCGTGATGTGCTTCACTCCCACACGGTCCAGTTCGCGGACCATATGCCCCCCGCTGGAGGCGACCAGAGCGGTCCAGCCGGCCTCGGCGATGGCCAGGGCCATATCGATGGTGCCGCGCTCGACGCCGCCGGTGACCAGCGACGGCAGAACCTGCAAGATGACGGGCGGACGCCCGGCCTTCTGAACGGCGGGAGACGGAACGCGGATTTCTGAGGACATGCCAGACTTGGGAAAGTGAAAATGACGGAACGCGACGACGTGGTGACGCCTGCCGGACCCGGCGGGATATTAGCACGCAAGGACGGCGCGACAATCGCCTACAACAGGTTGCCCGGAAAAAACCCGGGAATCGTGTTCCTGCACGGCTTCCAATCGGATATGAGCGGCGGAAAAGCCCTGGCTGTCGAGGAATTCTGTCGCAAGCGTGGGCAGGCGTTCCTGCGCTTCGACGTCACCGGCCACGGCCAAAGCTCGGGCGCCTTCACCGATGGCGGTATCGGCCAATGGGCCGCCGACGTCGTTTCGGTGCTCGACGCCCTGACCGAAGGCCCGCAAATCCTGGTCGGCTCCAGCATGGGCGGCTGGCTGATGCTGCTGGCGGCGCTGGAACGGCGCGATCGCGTGGCCGGCTTGCTGGGCCTCGCCGCCGCCCCCGATTTCACCGAAGACCTGATGTTCGAGACCATGACTCCCGAACAGAAGCGCGCGCTGCTGGTCGATGGAAAGGTCGAGTTGGAGGACTGCGACAGCCCCCGTCCCTATATCGTCACCCGCCATTTGATCGAGGACGGCCGGCAGAATCTGCTGCTGCACGGCCCGATCAACCTGACCTGCCCGGTGCGGCTGATCCATGGACAGAAAGATCCGGACGTGCCGTGGAACACCGCCTTGCGCCTGCAAGAGCATCTGCTGTCGGACGATGTCGAAGTCACCCTGGTCAAATCCGCCGGCCATCGCCTGAGCGAGCCGGAGGATCTGGCGCGTATGCTGCGGGTTCTGGAGGGGTTGCTGGAGCGCGTCGGGGGCTTTTGACGACGACTTTCGGCGACAAAGTCCCCCTCGCCCGAAATCGGGAGAGGGGGATTTAGGGGGTGAGGGAAATTACGGAAACACCATTTTTATCAACATATTACGCGCTTTGCGCGTCCCTCACCCCGGCCCTCTCCCGATTTCGGGAGAGGGAGATTCTAACAATCCCGCCAGCCCCTCGCGATACGTCGGATAGCGTAACGCTACTCCCAGCTCGCTCTTGATGCGGTCGTTGCGCACCCGCTTGTTGTCGGTCCAAAAGGTCTGCGCCATCGGCGAAAGCTCCGCGTCCTCGAAGGCGCTTTCCGGCGGCGGCGCGATGCCCAGCAATTCGGCGGCGAAGGCGATGACGTCTTGCGGCTTGGCGGCTTCGTCATCGCAGACGTTATAGATCGCCCCACCCTGCGGCGGCTGCGCCATCGAGGCGCGCAAGACGCCCGCGATGTCCTCGACATGAATGCGGCTGAACACCTGACCGCGCTTAACCACACGCTTCGCCGTGCCGGCGCGCAGGTCGTCCAGCGCACTACGCCCCGGACCATAGATGCCGGCCAAGCGGAACACCGCCACCGGCAGATGCTGCAGCCGGTTGAAATCCAGCCACCCCGCCTCGGCGCTCACCCGCCGCCAGGCGCGTTCCGAGGTTGGGCGTAACGGCGAGGTCTCGTCCACCCAGGCGCCGCGATAATCGCCGTAGACCCCGGTGGTGGACAGATAGCCCAGCCAGCGCAAATGCTCGGCCTCGGCCAGGATGGCGGCGCTACAGCCGGCCAGCACCGCATCGCCCTCGGCATCGGGCGGCACCGAACTGAGCAGATGGGTAGTGCCGCGCAGGGCACCCTCAGGCAAGGGATGGCGACGGCCGAAGGGATAGGCCTCGACGCCCAGCGCCTGCAGTTGCGCCAGCCTTTCGGGCTCGCGGGCGGTGCCGGCGACCTGCCAGCCCTCGGCCAGCAATGTGCGGACAAGCACCTCGGCGGAATAGCCGAGGCCGAAGCAGAACAGGCGGTGGTCCATGGTCGTCCTTGCAATCGCTGGCGGTTGGGATGACTGTAACGCCCGTTTGCAGCAAGGGACAAGTGATGCGCCGCCTGTTGATCCTCGCCATCGGCCTGATGGCCTGCGCCGCCCCGCCCAGTTGGGCCGCCTCCAAGGACGAGCCCGCCGCCAAGCCGTCCGCGCCATCCGCTGTGGCCGCGCCACCCGCTGTGGCCGCGCCGAACAGCGAACACGGCCAAGCCATCGACCAAGCCGTGCAGTACAAGCACTGCGTCGCCTTGGCCCGCGTCAAACCCGAGGAAGGCTGGGAAGAATCGTTGGCCTGGGCCAGTCTGGCCGGCGGCGACCCAGCACGGCATTGCGGCGCCATCGCCCTGATCGGACTCAAGCAATACGAGGAAGCCGCCACTCGCCTGGAGGAGTTGGCCCGCGACAGCCACGGCGCCGCCCGCCTGCGCGCCGGCATGCTGGCTCAGGCCGGTCAGGCGTGGCTGTTGGCTAAGAACACCGAGCGCGCCTATGCCGCGCAGACGGCGGCTCTGGGTCTGGTGCCCGGCGCACCCGATTTGCTGATCG
>DATGZW010000475.1:0-2249 GCA_035297005.1 Patescibacteria group bacterium | reverse complement strand
CGTCGAAACAGATGGCCTCGACCGCCAGCGAAACCAGTGTGCAGGCGACCACCGTGGCCAGCGCCGCCGAACAGGCGTCGGGCAATGTGCAAACAGTGGCTTCGGCCACCGAGGAACTGGCCGCGTCGATCAACGAGATTTCCGGGCAAGTCGAACGCTCGCAGACGGTGGCGCACCGGGCCGACGAGGAGGCCAAGCACACCACCGAATTGATCCGCAAGCTGTCGGAAAACGTCACCAGCATCGGCGAGATTGTCGCCCTGATCAACGATATCGCCAGCCAGACCAACCTGTTGGCGCTGAACGCCACCATTGAGGCGGCGCGCGCCGGAGAAATGGGCAAGGGCTTCGCCGTGGTCGCCGCCGAGGTCAAGGGCTTGGCCACCCAGACCGCCCGCGCCACCGATGAAATCGGCAACAAAATCGCCGCCGTGCAAAGCGGCACCGCCGATGCGGTGAACGCCATCGGCTCGATCACTCGGGTCATCACCGAAATGAGCGAAATCAGTGCGACGGTGGCTTCGGCGGTGCAGGAACAGACGGCCGCCACCAGTGAAATCGCCCGCAATGTCGACCAGGCGGCCATCGGCACCCAGGAAGTGTCGCGCAATATCAGCGTGGTCGAGACCGCCGCGCGCGAAACCGGCCAAGGCGCCGAGCAGATCAACGAATCGGCAACCGATTTGTCGCATCAGGCCGAACTGCTGAAGACCGAAGTCACCCGCTTCCTTGATCAGGTGCGCTCGGACAAGGACAAGCAGCAATTGATCCAGTGGGATAACGCGCTTGTCATCGGCATCGCGGAGATCGATCGCCATCACCGCGAGATCATCGATCACCTGAACGCTTATTTTGTCAAGATGATGGACGGCGAAGGGGAGCAGGGCACCGCCGACATGATCCGCACGCTGGAAAGCTCGATGCGCAAGCATTTCTCCGAGGAAGAGTCGGTGATGAGCCGCAGCGGTTATCCGGGCCTGAGTGGGCACCGCAGCAGCCACGAAACCTTCCTGCGCAATTTCGACCAGCGCAAAAGCGATATCGTCGCCAACCGCCCCGGCGCCGTCAACGCCTTCTTCGAATTCACCTCGGATTGGCTGAAAGGCCACATTCAAAAGGACGACAAGGGCGTGGCCGAGTTCATGCGCAAGCGGGGGGCTGCGTGAGGTCGTAAATGCAAGCTTGTTTGGAAAAGGCCACACCGGGGAAAGGTGTGGCCTTTTTTCTTTGACTACCGCCGTCAGCCCGCTTGAATCGTCCTCAAGAACACCTCAACCTCGCCATCGAGTATTTTGATGTTCGAGGCGAGATCCCGTGATATTGCCAAGACTTCTCCGGCAAGCTGGCCGCTCTGGCCGGTGGCGGCGTTCACTCCGGCGATGTTGGCGGCGACTTCCTGGGCGCCGGTCGCGGCTTGCTGGACGTTGCGGCTGATTTCCTTGGTGGCGGCGCCCTGTTCTTCCACGGCGGCCGAGATGGTGGTGGCGATTTCGCGGATGCGGTCGATCACCTGGGTAACGCCCTTGATTTCGTCCACCGCCTCGCGCGTGACCGCTTGGATCGAGGCGATTTGGTTGGCGATTTCGTCGGTGGCGTGCGCCGTTTGGGTGGCCAGGGTTTTCACTTCCGAGGCGACCACGGCGAAGCCTTTGCCGGCGTCCCCGGCGCGTGCCGCCTCGATGGTGGCGTTCAGCGCCAGAAGGTTGGTCTGGCTGGCGATGGAGTTGATCAAATCGACCACCGCGCCGATGCGCTGTGCCGCCTCGGCCAAGCCGGCGACCTTGGTGGTGGCGCGGCCGGCAAGGTCCACGGCCTCTTGCGCCACCTGCGATGACGACGCCACCTGACGGCCGATTTCGTCAATGGACGCAGCCAGTTCCTCGGATGCGGCGGCGACCGTTTGAACATTGGCCGAGGTTTGCTCGGTGGCCGCCGCCACCGCCGCCGCCATCTGTTCGGTCTGTTCGGCGCCACGGCTCATGTCGCGTGCCTTGCCCTCCATGCCCGAGGCGTCATTGGTGACCGAGCGGATCACATTGCCGACCGAGTGTTCAAAGCTGTTGGCCAAGTCCTGCATGACCTGATGCTTTTCCTGTTCGGCGCGCGCCTTCGCCGCTTCCTGCTCGGCTTCCAGCGATCGTTTGGCTTCGGCATTCTGCTTGAACACCGCCACTGCGCCGGCCATGGCGCCCAACTCATCGCGGCGCTGGCGTCCTGGAATGTCGACTTCGGTCCGTCCCGCCGCCAGC
>DATGZW010000474.1:0-2827 GCA_035297005.1 Patescibacteria group bacterium | reverse complement strand
CAACCCAGGGTATTAAAACCAAATACCATATTTGGCGCTCCGATCCAGACCAAAGAGGGATCAATGCCGGTATATCGCCGGGCTAACCAATAAGAGGAAACGCAACCGATACCTTTATCATTTCACCTTTGGCCGCTGTCGCTTGCGAACGCCGGTCGGCCAGTGCATCATTCCACCCGCGAGAGAGGCCGGCGACAGGTCGCGGCAACGAACGCTCTAGGGGAAACTTCGGGGATGATGGACAAGGCGGTCAGCGCCAAACGCGAGTTGGTCGCCGTATCGACGGCATCCGCCGTGCTGGTGGCTGCCGTGATTTTATTCGGCGTGCTGCTGGTCGGCCAACTGTCCCGGCTGAACGATTCGTGGAGCACCTATATCGCCGAGGATCTAAAGATCCGCATGGCGCTGGCGGATTTGCGCGCCAACATCGGCTATGGCGGGTTCATCCATAACTTCAAGAACTACGTCCTGCGCCGCGACCATTCCTTGGAGCAATACCTGGATCGTCAGATTCAGGTGGTGTTCTCGTCGCTCGACGCCTGCGCCGCCATCGACGCCGATCCCGACGAACAAAAGGCGCTACAGGTGGTGCGCGACACCTTTCAGACCTATCAGGGCAAATATCAACTGGCCCGGCAACTGGTGACCAAGGGTTTGTCGCCCGAGGAGATCGACGCCCAGGTGCGGGTCGACGACCATCCCGCCCTGCGCGCCCTGGAATTGGTCGAAAGCAAGGAACGCCAGCGCGCCTTGCGTAGCGCCGACGCGGCGCGCAAAACCATTTCGGCCATCGTCAACACCATCCTGCTGGGGGGCGGCATCATACCGGCCATCCTGGCCATAGCGGTGTGGGTGTCGCTGCTGATGCGGCGCATGGCCGCCGCCAACCGGGCGGAGACCCAGGCCCAACGCACGCTGTCCGAAGTGGTCGAACTGAACGAGCGGATGATCGCCGTGTCATCGGCCGGCATCCTGGCCTATCGCGGCGCGTCGGGAGCCTGCGTGCTAGCCAATCAGGCGGCAGCCGACATCGTCGGCACCACCGTCTCCACCCTGCTGAGCCAGAACTTCCGCGAATTGCCGTCGTGGCAGTCATCGGGGCTGTTGCAGACGGCGGAAACCACGCTGGACAGCGGCCTACCCAGCCAGGGCGAAATCAACCTCAACTCCACCTTTGGCAACCGGATGTGGCTGCATTGCCAGTTCGCCCGCTTCGACAGCGCCGGCGAGGCACATCTGCTGCTCATCGCCACCGACATCTCCGAACGCAAGAACCGGGAATTGCTGGTACGCGCCAGCGAGGAAAAACTGCGCACCCTGCTGGCCTCGACCCCCATTGGAGCCGCTATCGTCGATCTGTCGGGGCGCTTCCACTTCGTCAACAAGCGGCTGCTGGAGATGCTGGAAATCGACGAGGACGGCTTCATGGCCGCCACCGCCGCCGATTTCTGCCACGAGGCCATCCTGTGGACCAGCATTGCCCAGACCGTCGCCCACCTTGGCCGCCTGCGCGATCTGGAGGTGCGGCTGCACCGCTCCGACGCCTCGGACTTCTGGGCCTTGCTGTCGATCGAAGCGGCCCCGTTCTTCGGCCCAGGCCATCACATCGCCTGGTTCTACGACATCAGCGAACGCAAGGCCGCCGAATACGAGATCGAGGCCAATCAAGCCGCCCTTGAACGCCAAGCGACCGAGTTACGCGAGCTTGCCGATATTTCCGCCGTCGAACGCTCCCGCGCCGAGGTGGCGACGCTGGCCAAGACCCAGTTCCTGGCCAATATGAGCCACGAAATCCGCACTCCGATGAACGCCATCATCGGCATGGGCACCCTGCTGGCGAAGACCGCGCTGACCGTCAAGCAACAGGATTATGTGACCAAGATGGAAGCGGCGGCACGCTCGCTGCTGGGCATCATCGACGATATCCTCGACGTCTCGAAGATCGAGGCGGGGCGACTGGAACTGGAGCGGCTGGAGTTCCGCCTGGAGGACGTGCTGGCGACGGTCGCCAATCTGATCGGCGTGCGCGCCGAAGAAAAGGGGCTGGAGGTGCTGTTCTCCACCGACGACAGCATTCCCGGCACCCTGGTCGGTGACCCCATGCGGTTGGGACAAATCCTCACCAACCTGACCAACAACGCCGTGAAATTCACCGAAGACGGCGACATCCTGATCGAAATCGCTCTGGTCGCCACCACCCCCGACTCCGTCGAACTGCGCTTTTCGGTCCGCGACACCGGCATCGGCATGACCGCCGAGCAAGTGGAAAAGCTGTTCCAGCCGTTTTCCCAGGCCGACAGCTCGACCAGCCGCCGCTATGGCGGCACCGGGTTGGGGCTGACCATCTGCAAGCGTCTGGTCGAAATGATGGGCGGCGCCATCGCCGTGACCTCGCAGCCCGGCCAGGGCAGCCGCTTCGTCTTCACCGCCCGCTTCGACTATGCCGCCGAAATCTATGCCCATTGTGTGATCCCCGCCCCCGATCTGCGCCATATGCGGGTGCTGGTCTGCGACGACAACGCCACCTCGCGCGAGATCCTGTCCGCGCATCTGCACGCGCTGTCGTTCCAGGCAACCGGCGTCGGCGACGGCGGCGACGCCATCACCGAAGTGCGCCGCGCCGCCGCCGCCGGTCAGCCTTACCGACTGGTGCTGATGGACTGGAAGATGCCCGGCCTCGACGGCATCCAGACCAGCCGCATCATCAAAGCCGACCCGCAGTTGACCAGACCGCCGACCATCATCATGGTTACCGCCTTCGAGCGCGACGAGGTGGCCCGACTGGCCCAACCCGCCGGCATCGCCGCCATCCTGACCAAGCCTGTCA
>DATGZW010000473.1:0-2985 GCA_035297005.1 Patescibacteria group bacterium | reverse complement strand
CCTTCCACGCCGCCGCCAGCGGGCGTCCCTGCCTGAACCTGGACGCCTGGGCGATGCGCGCAGGCACCATCGCCACCCGCATCGGGGAGCTGTCGAACGATGCCGAGTTGGTCATCTGCGAAGGCGTCATGGGCTTGTTCGACGGCGCCGACGTGCCCGACGACGAGCCCGCCGGCTCGACCGCCGATGTCGCTGCCGTCACCGGCTGGCCGGTACTGCTGCTGGTCGATGTGCGCGGACAAGCAGCCTCGGTCGCCGCCGTGATTCAGGGTTTCACCCGCCATCGCGCCGATTTGCAGGTGTCGGGAGTGATCTTCAACAAGGTCGCCAGCCCGTCGCACCGCGCCATCATCGAACGCGCCTGTGCCGCCGCCTGCCCCGATCTTCCGCTGCTGGGCTGGCTGCCGCGCCACGACGCGCTGGTTCTGCCCGAACGCCATCTGGGGCTGGTGCAGGCGCGCGAGCATGCCGGGCTGGACGCCCTGCTGAATGACGCTGCCGGGGTTATCGAGCGGAATATCGACCTGGATCGCTTGGTCGCCCTGGCCCGCCCATCGCCGCTGACCGGCGGCACCGAAGCGCCGCTGCCGCCCCTTGGCCAGCGCATCGCCGTGGCCCGCGACGACGCCTTCGCCTTCGCCTATCCCGCCGTGCTGGACGGCTGGCGGCGCGCCGGGGCAGAGTTGTCGTTCTTCTCGCCGCTAGCCGACCAGGGGCCGGACGCCGGCTGCGACGCCGCCTATCTGCCCGGAGGCTATCCCGAACTGCATTGCGGCCGTCTGAGCACCGCCTCGGCATTCCTCGGCGGGCTGCGGACGATGGCGCAGGCAGGACACTGGGTGTTCGGCGAATGCGGTGGTTACATGGTGCTGGGTGAGCGGATCGAGGACGCCAAGGGTGTCAGCCACTCGATGGCCGGTCTGTTGCCGCTGGCCACCAGCTTCGCCAAGCGCAAACTGCACTTAGGCTATCGGCGCGCGGTGCTTTGCGCCGCCTCGCCGCTGGGCGCCACCGGCACGCGCTTTCGCGGCCACGAGTTCCACTATGCCAGTATTACCGGCGAAGGTCCGGGCCAGTCGCTGTTCGCCGTGGCCGACGCGGCGGACCGCGATTTAGCGGATGCCGGACGGGTCTCCGGCACCATTATGGGATCTTTTATTCATCTTGTAGATAAGACCTAAGGCTAAGTCCTTGCAAAACAACGCCTGCAACCTCATTCGCATACATTAAGAAGAATTAATGTATTGCATCTTCTACCGCTCTTGGCTTTATCTCTGTACCACGTTGGTCGTACCGCCGAGGTGCAGAGGGTAATATGCTTTACGATATGCATGAGATTCATCACGCCGCGCTAGCGCCTCTCCGCTTTTGCGCCGAGGCGATGCAGCACTTTTATACCAATCCTTGGGTTCCAGCGGCGTATACCCGCTTTGGCCGCACCGTCGCCGCCAATTGCGAACTGATGGAGCGGACCACCCGCAAATACAAAAAGCCGGCCTTTGGCTTGTCCACCACCACCATCGACGGCGTGGCCGTCGCGGTGCGTGAGGAAAAGGTGCTGCGCACCGATTTCTGTACGCTGCTGCGTTTCGCCCGCGACACCCAGCGCCAGGATCCGCGCCTGCTGATCGTCGCCCCGATGTCGGGCCATTACGCGACTCTGCTGCGCGGCACCGTCGAGGCGCTGCTGCCCGAGCACGACGTCTATATCACCGACTGGATCGACGCCCGCGAAGTGCCCAAGCGCAAGGGCAGCTTCGACCTGGACGACTACACCGATCTGGTGGCCCATCTTTTGCGCCATTTGGGGCCGAACACGCATATTCTGGCGGTCTGCCAGCCGTCGGTGCCGGTGCTGGCCGCCGTGGCCCTGATGGCGGCGGATAACGATCCCTGCCAGCCGGCGACGATGACCTTGATGGGCGGGCCGATCGATACCCGCATCAACCCGACCAAGGTCAACGAATTCGCCACCAGCCGGCCTTTGTCGTGGTTCTCCAGCAACGTCATTCATTCCGTGCCGGTCAACTGCCAGGGCCGGGGCCGCGCCGTCTATCCGGGCTTCCTGCAACTGACCGGGTTCATGAGCATGAACCTGGACAAGCATGTCGATGCGCATGTGAAGCTGTACCAGAATCTGGTCAAAGGCGATGGCGAGTCGGCGGAGAGCCACCGGGAATTTTACGACGAATATCTGTCGGTGATGGACATGCCGGCTGAATTCTATCTACAAACCATCAAGTCGGTGTTCCAGGACCACGCCTTGCCGTCGGGAACGATGGTGTCGCGCGGGCGCCCTGTCGATCCCAGCTTGATCAAGAAGACCGCCCTGATGACCGTCGAGGGCGAAAAGGACGATATCACCGGCCCCGGCCAATGCCTGGCCGCCCAGACTTTGTGTTCCAGCCTTCCCGACAGTATGCGGCGTCACCATCTTCAGCCGAAAGTGGGCCATTACGGCATCTTCAACGGTCGACGGTGGCGAGAGGAGATTCTTCCGAATGTCAGCGAGTTCATCCGAAGCCACGACCATGCCGTTCTGGCGCGCAAAGCCGCTGAACGACATGACCCCTTCGGAATGGGAGTCGTTGTGCGACGGCTGCGGCAAATGCTGCCTGCATAAGCTGCAATACGAAGACAACAACGAGGTCGTTTATACCAACGTCGCCTGCCGCCTGTTGGACGTCAAAAGCTGCAAATGTTCGAAATACGAGGAGCGCAAGCGCTTCGTGCCCGACTGCGTGCGGCTGGAGCCCGACAAGGTGGCGGCGTTGACCTGGATGCCATCCACCTGCGCCTATCGCCTGCTGTCGGAAGGCAAGGAACTGGCGTGGTGGCATCCGCTGGTTTCCGGCGATCCGGAAACCGTGCATGCGGCCGGTCAGTCGGTGCGTGGCCGCGCCATTCCCGAACGCAAGGCCGGTCCGCTGGAGGATCACCTGGTCACTTGGCCGGCCTGAGCACGGGCTGGCCATGGACCCCGTA
>DATGZW010000472.1:0-9646 GCA_035297005.1 Patescibacteria group bacterium | reverse complement strand
AGACGGTTCTTTTCTCGCAGTTGCAGGGCCAGACATTCCGACAGGCTGCGGGCAAAGATGCCCGCCGGGTCGAAGCGCTGCAACCGGGCCAGCACGGCTTCAACCCGCGCCATCTCGCAACCCAGCGTCGAAGCGACTTCGGCCAGATCGCCGATCAGATAACCCGACTCATCGACCATTTCGATCAGATGCAGGCCGATCAATCGGTCGGCCGGGGCCAGGACGTCCATGTTGAGCTGGCCAGTCAGGTGGTCGCGCAGGGTGACATCGCGGGCCAGGGTCTGTTCCAGACCGTTCTCGCCATCGTCGAAGTCCAAACGCCCGCCGCGTCCGCCCCAATCGGCGGCGAAGCCGTCGCCGCCGCCGCCATCGCTGGCGTCGTTGTTCCAGGTGTTGTCGTAATCAACGTCGAGCGGGGCTTCCTCGGTCTGGCCGGGCAGATGATCGACCATCGGCGCGTCGGGCGCGGTGCCGGGGGCTTCGGGCGGAACCTCGGCGGCGACGGGAGCCTCGCGGTCGACCTCGTCGCGCTCCAGCAGCGGGTTACGTTCCAATTCTTGCTCGACGAAGCTCGACAGCTCCATGTTGGACAGTTGCAGCAGCTTGATCGCCTGCTGCAACTGAGGAGTCATCACCAGCGACTGGCTTTGACGAAGGTCCAACCGGGGAGAGAGAGACATCGGCGTACGCCTAGAGGCTGAAGTGTTCGCCGAGATAAACGCGCCGCACCCCTTCATGGGCGACGATCTCGGAGGGATCGCCTTCCATGAGCACCACCCCATCATGCAGGATATAGGCGCGGTCGATGATATCCAGCGTCTCGCGCACGTTGTGGTCGGTGATCAGCACGCCGATGCCGCGATGCTTCAGATGCGCCACCAGATCGCGGATATCCGACACGGCGATCGGGTCAATACCGGCCAAGGGTTCGTCGAGCAGGATGAAGGCCGGGTGCGAGGCCAAAGCGCGGGCGATTTCCACACGCCGCCGCTCGCCGCCCGACAGCGCCAACGCCGGAGCGTTGCGCAGATGGGTGACGGAGAACTCCGACAGCAAATCTTCCAGCATCGCTTCCCGCTTGTCGCGGTCGGGTTCGGTGACTTCCAGCACCGAACGAATGTTGTCCTGCACCGACAATCCGCGAAAAATCGAGGCTTCCTGCGGCAGGTAGCCGATGCCAAGGCGGGCGCGGCGGTACATCGGCAGGTCGGTGATGTCATGCCCGTCGAGCAGGATATTGCCCGAGTCCGGGTTGATCAAGCCGGTGATGCAGTAAAAGCAGGTGGTCTTGCCGGCGCCGTTGGGGCCGAGCAACCCGACCGCTTCGCCGCGCTGTACCCGCACCGAGACATCGCGCAGCACCGGGCGGCGCTTGAAGCGCTTGCCGATATTGGCGGCGACCAAGCCGGTCGAGTTGTCAGGGCTGACAGTATCGGATGCGGCGGGGCGAGGATTGTCCTGAGCGGTCATCACGGTGCCTTGGACCGTGCGGCGGGGTCGGCGGCAGGCGCGGTGGTTCCGGGAGTCAGAGCGGCGGGGGCTGCCGGAGGCTTGCCACCGGCGGTGGCGTCCTTGTGCTGCGGATTAAACAGGCCCTTGACCCGCTGGTCGGGTGCGGCATCGTCACCGGGGGCGGTGGGGAATATCTTGCTGACACCGGTATCGAGGTTCACGAGAGCGTACCTGCCATCCAACTGGTTATCGTCTCGGGTGATCTTAACTGAACCGGTGACGGCGACGATACCGGTTTCGACATTGTAGTCGCCACGGTCGCCGGTCACCACTTCGCGCGGCGCGGTCAAGATGACGTGGTCATAGGCATGCACCCGGTTGATCGCCATCTTCTTGTCTTTGTCTTCGGCGAAGTCGGCGACCAGGGTATCGGCCTGGATGCGCTTTTCCAGATGCACGGCCACCGCGTCGCCGCGCGCCACCGCTTGCTGGCGGCCTTCCCAATATTCCAGGCTGTCGCGGGCGGTAACGATGTCCTTGGGCGTCACCAGGCGCAGATCCTTGCCGGTCAAGACGACCACGGCCTCGTCGATATTGTAATCGGCGCGATCGCCATAGGCGGTTTGGGTCGGCGTCGAGATGGTCACATGCTCTTCCGCCTCGACCCGCCAGACTTCGGTGGCGCTGCTGCTGTCGGCCTTGGGGGTGGTGCCATCGGCGGCTGGCGGCGGCGGCGCCTTGGGCTTGGCGGGAGTCTTGGCGTTGACCAGCGAGTTGCTGTCGGGCGGCGTTTCCGTCTTGTTGCGGTAATGGGCGATCAGCACATCGCCTTTCAAGGTGACATGGCCGCGCGTCGCCGAGGCGTTGACGCGGGCGATCACCGTGCGCGCGTCCTGCGACAGCTCCAACCCTTGGTCGGCATAGACCTCCAGAGGGTTGCCCGATTTCGAGTTGGCGAAATCGAAGCCCTGCGCCCAGGCCGGCAGAGTGCCGCCCAGGCACAGCAGGGTCGCCAACAGGGGGGCCGATCGGAACATGCGACGCATCATGACTTGTGCTTCTCTGATTTGGCCATGGTCAGCACGGCTTTGGATTTGCCGGTGGTCACGATGGTTCTGCCGCGATCCCACAAACGGAATCCCTCGCCCTCGATGGTGCCGGAGGGGCCTTGTCCATGGACGAATTCATCTCCGGTGACGTTGCCCGCATCCATTTCGACTCGGGCGCTCTCCGTATGCAACTCGTATCCGGTCTCCTGATAGAGGTCAACATGGCCCATCAGGTCGAGGGTTTCGTCTCTTTGCCGGAAAAAGCCGATATCGGCGTTGATGACGATGCTGGAGCCGCTTTTCTGGGTCAGATCGGCGACGGGATTTTCCATCGACACCACCAAGGCCTTTGGGTCGACCTGGGTGGCGACGTCGGCGGTGACGGTGAATGGCAGGTTTTTCTCGTCGGTGCCGAAATAATGCGGCTTTAGCATCGACAGGGTATCGACGGTCTTGGCGTTGAAGTCGGCGAACAGGGCAAATTTCTTATCGACGCTTTGTATCTTCGGCCATACCACCAGCAGACCCAGCAATCCTGCCGCCAGGGCCGGCAGCATGATCTTCATCAAACGGACAAAGCGGCTGTAGCGCAGCAGCATCGATCGCGCGGCGGGCCTCAGCACCTTCCTCGGCTTAGGGCCGGCGCGGTCTTCGGCGGAGGCGCGGAGCTCCATGTGGCTCACCGGCGGATCACGCCACGCCCGCCCGCAGGCAGTCGTGGACATGGATGATGCCGACCGGGCGGCGCTCGTCGTCGGCGACGAACAGGCTGGTGATCGAGCGCGAGTTCATCACCCGCAAAGCTTCGGCGGCCAGCGCGTTGGGGCGGGTGGTCTTGGGGTTGGCGCTCATGACCTCGCAGGCTTTGCGATCAAACAGCCGGGGTTCCATGTGGCGGCGCAAATCGCCGTCGGTGACGACGCCGATCAGGCGGCCTTCGTCATCCAGCACGGCGACACAGCCAAAGCTTTTATTGGTCATCACCAGCAGGGCTTCGCTCATCGGCATGGCGGCGGGCACGATCGGCAACTGGTCGCCGGCATGCATCAGGTCGGACACCTTGAGCAGGCGGCGGCCCAACTTGCCGCCCGGATGGAAGACCTGGAAATCGGCGGGCGAGAAGCTGTGGCGCTCCAATAGAGCGACGGCGACGGCGTCGCCCAAAGCCAGCATCATGGTGGTCGAGGTGGTCGGCGCCAGACCCATCGGGCAGGCCTCGCCGACCGGAGGCAGGATCAGCGCGCAATCGGCGGCCTGGGCCAGGGCGCTGCCGGCGCGGCTGGTGATGGCGACCAGGGGAATATCGAAGCGGCGGGAATAGCTGACCACGTCGGTCAGTTCGGGGGTCTCGCCCGAATTCGACAGCGCCAAGATGGCGTCGTGCGGGGTGATCATGCCCAGATCGCCGTGGCTGGCTTCACCCGGATGGACATAGGCGGCGGGGGTGCCGGTCGAGGCCATGGTGGCGGCGATCTTGCGCGCCACATGCCCCGATTTGCCCATGCCGCTGACGATGACGCGGCCGCCGCCGTTGACGGTCAGCAGATCAAGCGCACGTGGGAATGACTCGTCCAGAGCGGAGGCCAGCGCGCGCAACGCATCGGCCTCGGAACAAAGCAGCTGGCGGGCGGAGGCAAGGTCGGCGGCGGCGGAGCCGGGCGGAAGAAGGTCTTGGGTCGAAGACATGCAATGCTGTTCCTGGGCTGCCGGCTCGGCGGTGCGCAGCACGGCCGACGCGGCTTTCATTTTTCCCGGCGAGTATGCTTGTCCGCCCCCCGCCGGTCAATGCAAGCGCCGCTTTCCGGCGGATTCAGTGGGTGAAGATGTCTTCGTCGGCCCAGCCGGCCAGATCCAGCGCGGCGCGGACCGGCAGGAAGCTGAAGCAGGCATCGGCCAAATGGCCGCGCCCCTCGCGGTCGAGAAGCTCGTCCATGCGGCGGCGCAACGCGTGCAGGTGCAAGACATCCGAGGCGGCGTAGGCAATCTGTTCGGCGGTCAAGCTGGGCGCGCCCCAGTCCGAGGTCTGCTGCTGTTTCGACAGATCCACCCCCAACAGGTCGCGGCACAAATCCTTGAGGCCGTGGCGGTCGGTGTTGGTGCGGCACAGCTTGCTGGCCACCTTGGTACAATAGACGGGAGAGCAGACGATGCCGAAGTAGCGCTGGATCATCGCCAGATCGAAGCGCGCGAAGTGGAACAGCTTGGTCACTTTGGGGTCGGTCAGCAGCGCCCGCAGATTGGGCGCGCCGTAATCGCGGTCGGTCAGATGCACCACATGGGCATTGCCGTCTCCCGCCGAAAGCTGAATGACGCACAGGCGGTCGCGATGCAGCTTCAAGCCCATGGTTTCGGTGTCGATGGCGACGCAATCGCCGAAATCGATGCCCGCGGGAAGGTCGCCACGATAATAGGAGTTCGCCACGATGCGCTGCACCCGGTCAGAGTTTCTAGAAACTTGTCCGGCGATCTTCCCCAGGGGGCGGGTGCGTTACCGCTCCGCCCCCCGGAAGGAAGGTTGGGGCCCAGGAGAAGACTCGAACTTCCACGACCTTTCGGCCACTAGAACCTGAATCTAGCGCGTCTACCAATTCCGCCACCTGGGCGCCGCAGCAATCCGCCGTTTAGGGCGGGGCGTGCCGAGGTCGAGATAAATACTGGTATGGCAGATTGATGTCAACGACTTTTCTTCGGGCCATGTGCAGAATTATCGTTGGCGGGGCATCGCCAACGCGGGCGGCGAATAATCCAGCCCTTTCTGCGGGTTGCGTTCCAAGCCCAGGTGTTTTAGCTTGCAGGGCGAATTTAAGCCTTAAAAGAAGCGGAGAGACGAGATGGCGCGTCGCCTGGCAACCGTATTCGGTGGTTCGGGGTTCATCGGTCGGCACGTGGTGCAGCGTCTGGCCAGCGAAGGCTGGCGGGTGCGCGTCGCCGTGCGCGACATCGAGGCCGCCGCGTTCCTCAAGCCTTTGGGCGATGTCGGGCAGATTGTCCCGATCCTGGCCGATGTGACGCATGAAGCTTCGGTACAGCTGGCCGTGGCCGGCGCCGACCTGGTGATCAATCTTGTCGGCGTGTTGTACGAAAGCGGCAAGCGCAGCTTCCAGGCAATCCATGTCGATGGCGCCGCCCGCGTTGCGGCTGCCGCCGCGGCGGCGGGTGTGCCGGCGTTGGTGCATGTGTCGGCGCTGGGGGCCAAGGCCGATTCGCCGTCCGCCTATGCCCGCAGCAAGGCCGCCGGCGAAGTGGCGGTGCTGCAAGCCTTCCCCAAGGCGACCATTTTGCGCCCCAGCGTGGTGTTTGGCCCGGAAGACGGCTTCTTCAACCGTTTCGCCGGTCTGTCGACCTTCACCCCGGCCTTGCCGGTGTTCGTCACCGACGGCTTCAAGATCAAGAAATGCGGCCCGATCCCCTGCGGCATCGATCTGTTCGGTAGCGGCGGCCCGAAATTGCAGGCGGTCTATGTCGGCGACGTGGCCCAGGCCATCGTCGTGGCGGCGCAGGGCGGCAAGGCGGCGGGCAAGACCTATGAGCTGGGTGGCCCGCGCGTGATGAGCTTCAAGGAAATCATCGAGCTGGTGCTGTCGGCCACCGGGCGTCGCCGCTTCCTGCTGCCGGTGCCGATGGGCGTGGCCAAGATTCAGGCGGCGTTCCTGCAACTGTTGCCCAGCCCGCCGCTGACCACCGATCAAGTCAAGCTGTTGCAGGCCGACAACGTCGTCGAGCCGGGCGCGCTGGACTTCAGCGAGTTGGGGATCTCCCCGGTCTCGGCCGAGGTGATGGTGCCGACCTATCTGTCGCGCTTCAGGAACCCCTACATCCACAGCTCGATCGTCGCTTAAGCCGGGGGCGCCACCAGCAGCGAGCAGGGGGCGCCCTGCAAGTCCACCGCCACGCTGCGGCTGACCACCAACAAGTGGTCGGGCGCGGCCTCGGTGGGGTGGCTTAGCCGATCAAGATCACCTTCCTCTCCGGCGAGGACGCCGGCCAGCGGCTGTGCGGCGGCGTCGTCGCGCAGCACGGCGATGCGCGTGCTGTCTTCCACAGTCTGCCGGGCCACCAGCACCGGGCGTCGGCAGGTTTCGATCAGCGCACGGGCGATGGTGCCGAAGGCGGCGTCGCGTGGCGTCGCTTCGTCGCCATGCCAGCCGATGACGAACAAATCGCATTCATTGGCGGCAGCCAGCATCTCGACGGCGACGCGGCCACGCCGCACATGAAACCCGCCGGGCAGTGGACAAAGCGGTGTTATCGCTTCGAAGGCGCGGCGGGCGGCGGTCTGTTGCAGGCGCAACGCCTGACCGATGACGTAGTGATATTCGGGATGATGGCGGGCATGCAGAATGCTGACCACCGTCACCTCGGGATGGTCGGTCAGCCGCGCCAAATTGATGTCTTCGACGAACAAACCCTCCAGCACGCTGCCCAAGCGCCGGGCCACGGCGGCTGCTGCCGTCGCTGCCGCCAGACTGAGCGGCGAGGCGTCGATGGCGACCATGATGCGGCGGGTTGGCGGCATGGTGTGGGCGGCTTTGTCCATCAGCGGTCGCGTCCGGTACGCCCGATCAGGCCGGTGGTTTCCTGCGACAACTGGCGCGACCGGCGGGTGAACTGGGCCAGCCGCGCGGCGACGCGGCGGTTGATGCTGCCGGGCGGATAATCGCCGGTGTCGTCCTCGATTTCGCCGGCCGGGACGCCGGTCAAAAGCTTGATGCCCTCATCGACGTTTTCCACCGCATGGACGGCGAATAGTCCAGCCTCGCAGGCGGCGACGACGTCGTGACGCAGCATCAGATGCATGACGTTGCTGGCGGGGATCAGCACGCCCTGCTGGCCGGTCAAGCCGCGCGCGCGGCAGACGTCGAAGAAGCCTTCGATCTTCTCGTTGACGCCGCCGATGGCCTGGACCTGTCCATACTGGTTGACCGACCCGGTGACGGCGTAATCCTGGCGGATCGGCGCTTCGGCCAGGGACGACAGCAGGCAGTAAAGTTCGGCGGACGAGGCGCTGTCGCCTTCGACCTCGCCATAGGATTGCTCGAACACCAGATTGGCGGCCAGGCTGAGCGGCTGGTCCTGGGCGAAGCGGGCCGACAGGAACGAGGCGAGGATCATCACGCCCTTGCTGTGAATGGGGCCGCCCAACTGGACTTCGCGCTCGATGTCGACAAGGTCGCCCCGACCGAAATGGGCGCGGCAGGTGATGCGGCTGGGACGCCCGAAGGTGAAGCGGCCCAACTCCATGACCACCAGCCCGTTGACTTGGCCGATGGCCTCGCCCTCGGTATCGATCAAGACGGTGCCGCGGATGATCTCCTCCAGCACATGGTCGCGCACGCGGTCGTGGCGATAGGTGTGTTCGTCGATGGCGCGCTGGACATGGGCGGCGTTGGTCAGCGGGGCTGGTTCCTGACCGGCCCAATAGTCGGATTCGCGCACCAGATCGGCCAGACTGGCCATATGGGTGCTGAGCTTCTCGCCGTCTTCGGCCAAGCGCGAGGCATGTTCGATCAGCCGGGCGACGGCGGCGGCGTCGAGGGCGCGCAGCTTTTCCTGGGTGGTCAAGCCGGCGATCAGGCGGGCCAGCCCCAACTCGTGCTCGGCCGAGCGGTCCATGCGGTAATCGAAATCGGCGGCGACCTTGAACAACTCGCCGAAATCAGGATCCTCGTCGGCCAGCATGTAATACAGCATGGGGTCGCCAATCAGCACGACCTTGATGTCGAGCGGAATCGGCTCGGGCTCCAGCGTCATCGTGGGGAACAGCCCGACCGACTGGCCGGGCGATTCGATGCGCACCTCACGCGCCCGCAGCGAGCGCTTCAGGTCTTCCCAGGCATAGGGATTGAGCAGCACCTTGCGCGCTTCCAGCACCAGATAGCCGCCATTGGCCTTGTGCAAAGCGCCCGGCTTGATCAGGTTGAAGTCGGTGATCAAGGCGCCCAGATGGGCCAGATGCTCGGTGCGGCCGACCAGATTGGGCTGGGTCGGATGGTCCTCATAGACCACCGGAGCCCCCGTTCCGCCGTTGTTGGAGACCAGCACATTGACCCGGTAGCGGCGGAAGCCCGATGCCTCGGACGAGGCGCGGCGCAGCGAATGCCCGCTCTTTTCCTCACTGCCGTCCGAATCGCGGTCGATGAACTCGGCCAAGGTGTCGATGACGTCGGCGCGCACCATTTCCAGATAATCGAGCACGGCGGGCACGTCGTCCCAGGCCTTGCGGGCTTCTTCCAGGCTATGCGCGACGGCGGCCTGGGTGGTTTCGCGGTCCAGTTCGCGGATCTTATCGCGCTGCTGGCGGGTCCACAGCGGCAGCTCGGCGAGGCGCGTCTCCAGTTCTTGCTGCAATCCCTCCATGTCGGATTTCAGGCGGATCTGGTGATCCTCGGGCAGTTGCTTGAACTCGTCGGGGCTCAGCACCTCGCCGTCCTTCATCGGCGCCAGGGCCAGACCGACCGGCGTGCGCAGGACGGCGATGCCGTGCTTCGAGGCGCGCTCCTGGATGTCGCGGAAGGCGGTTTCGTGGTGTTCCTTGAACTGCTCGTCGAGAACTTGCCGGTGGGTGCGGTATTCCTCGCCCTCGAAGGCGGCGGGGATGGCCAGACGCAGATCCTCGACCAGCCGTTCCATGTCCTTCTTCAACTCGGGGGCGCGGCCGGGCGGCAGGCGCAAAGCGCGCGGGCGATGGCTTTCGCTGAAATTCTGGACATAGACCCAGTCGTCGGGACCGGGCTGAGTGGCGGCGGCGCGTTCCAGGAACCCTCGGATCAGGCTGATTTTGCCGGTGCCTTCGGGGCCGAGGGCGAACAGGTTGAAGCCGGCCGAGCGGATGCCGATGGCGAAACGCACCGCGGCCACGGCGCGATCCTGGCCCAGCGGCTGGTCGAGCGGCGTCAGTTCGGCGGTGGTGGCGAAGGGCAGGCTGGCTGGGTCGCAACGCTTGTACAGCGCGGCGGCGGGCAGCGGGTCCAGGGGATCGGGAATCGGGGGGTGGCTCGTCACTCTCGTTCTATCCTGTCCATATCGTCGTCGCTGAAGCCGAAATGGTGGCCGATTTCGTGGATCAGCACGTGGCGCACCACGGCATGCAGGTCCAGGGCGGTTTCGCACCAATAATCGAGGATCGGGCGGCGATAGAGGAAAAT
>DATGZW010000471.1:0-3137 GCA_035297005.1 Patescibacteria group bacterium | reverse complement strand
TGTTCGATATCGACGTCGTGGGCGCGCCGGCCGTAATGGTCCATCCAGTCGGCGCCCATCGGCAGAATATTATGCCAGCGATGGAAGGCGGGGTGACGCAGCAGATCATGATTGGCGGTGATCACATGCTGCCAGCCCTGCCAGGCATGCATGGTCGCGGTGATCCAGCTTTCCAGCAGGGCGAGCTGAATGCGGATAAGGTCGTTGACGAGGCGTTCCATGGCGAGGCTCCTTGGGGGATGGCGGCTGTGCACCAGTATATCCCGCCCCCAGGATCCGCCCGCATCCGCCAAAGACCTAAGTCATATGGATGAACAATTGAACCGTTTGTGGTAGTTTGGACAAATTATAAGACCACTTCCCCGCAGGAGTTGCCAGCATGGCCAGTTCGGATGTTCTTGACCGCCGCGTTTATGCCGCTGGCGAGGTGGTTTTCAAGGAAGGCGATGTCGGCCGCCGCTGCGCCTTTCTGGTCACGGCCGGCAAGGTGGAAATCAGCAAGAAATCCGCCAGTGGGGTGGTGACCATCCTCGGCTATATCACCGATGGTGGGATCTTCGGTGAAATGGCCCTGGTCGACAATAAACCGCGCATGGCCATGGCCCGCGCCGTTGATACCACCACGGTGATCATCGTCACCGAAGCCACCTTCGAGGAAAAGATGCGCAAGACCGATCCGTTCATTCGGGCGTTGCTGAGTATTTTTGTCCGCAACATCCGAGAGACGACAGATAGACTTATCAACAACTAGGGGTTGATCTGTCGATTATTTCATTGACCGCAGCAAGGCGAATCCTGTTTTCTCGCGGCGCGCCACGTAAACAAATAAGAAATTCTGGGGGAATGGCATGGCGGCTGGGCGGGCCAGTTTCGAGGTCCAGGTCTTCAAGGAAGACCACTGGGTGACGGAGGAAGTCCGCGAGACGGAATCCTCGGCGCGCTCGGTTGCCAGGACGATCTTCTCGCGCCGCAGCTGCCAGGGCGTGCGTATCATCAAGAACTGGGAACGCTCGGACGGTCTGGTCACCGAAAGCGTCATCTTCAGCGAGCAGCGCGAGCCCGAAGCGCCGCAGGTTTCCATCGTTCCCATCGAAGCCGCGCCAGTCTGCCGCAAGACCTCGGACTATTACCGCCTGGAAAGCCGGATCACTATCAACCGGCTGTTCCGCAAATATCTGGAAAAGGTCTATCTGACCCCGACCGAGTTGATCCACAACTATAAGGCGCTGCAGAAAGTGCAGCAGGTCGATACGCTGTTTCCGGCGGCGGTCGACCGGGTGGCGACCATTCAGGCCCGCGCTGTCGGCGACGAGCCCAAGGGCCGCCGCGACGAGGTGTTCCGCAGTGTCGCCCAGATGACCCAAAAGGCCCGCAAGGCCGAAGAGCATCCGCAACTGCCGACGCTGAAGGGCGGAGACTTCAACCGGGTGGTCGAGCGCGTCGAGCAGATAGCCCCGCCCGACGAGGTCGATTACTACTCGCTGGTGGTGCTCAGCCGCGATCTGGTCCAGCACCGCAATTGGTTGGGTAAGCTGGAACGGCTGGTTCAGTTGACGGATCCCGACAAGCGCGAGGACGTGCTCGCCCTGATCGACGGGGTGGTCGCCGATCTGGTCGGCGTACCGTCGGCGTTGCAGGACATCCTGGGTTATCAGAAAAACCTGGCCCAGGCGCTGTGCTCCATCGCCGATCTGTGCGAAGGCCGCTTCGTCTCGGAAAAGAGCGACGCCCGCGAGCAGATTGCCGTGTTGGGGCCGCTGATTGCCCAAGGGCGGATGGGGGAAACCCGCAAGGCGCTGATCGAACGCCTGCAAATTCAATTATCCAGCGCGCAGCCGCTCAACCGTCACAACCCTGAGCAGGAGCGCGATGCCTTCCGCGAGGTGGCCAACCGGATGTTCCGCTCCGATGGCTTCCTTGGCGGCCCGAACACCGCCGCGGCCTTGACCCGGCGCTTTAGTTTCATGCTGGAAGGCGGCGGCAAGGCGGCCTTACCCAACGCCATTGGCGGCGTCATCACGGCGATGCCCGACACCCAGTTCCGCATCGCCTATCTGACCGAACTGGCCGCCAGCGAGCTTGGCACCGAGTTGAGCAACGAGATCTTCGGCCAGTTGCGCCATCTGCTGCGGGTCCGCGACCTGGACGCGCTGGTTCCGGGCGGCTCGCCGCCGCGTGATAAGCTGCTGTATGCCACGCGCCTTTATACCAATATCGAAAGCGCCGCCGGAGTGCCGCCCGCCCAACGCGAACAGATGTTGGCGGTGCTGGACGGCTTGCTGTCCACCTATCTGAAGCGGACCGGCCTTATCGAGCGGCTTGACGACCCCACCCAAGCCTTGTGCACCCGCGCCACCCGTCTGGTCGAGTTCTGTGCCGCTGGATTATTGCCGCCGGCCAGCAAGGCCCAGGCGCTGTCGCGCGAGCGCGTGGTGGCCCTGCTTAAGCAGCCGAATTTCGATATGCGCTTCATCGATGGAACCTCCGATCTGGCCCAATGCGAGGAAGTCTTGCGCGACTTCCATGCCTTGCTGGTGCGGGCTGGCTTTCGATAATGAACTTCAACGACGTCAATTCGCTGCTGGCGATCGACAATCCCAGTGTCCGCCGCGGGCTGCATGATTTTTTCAAGGCGGCCAATTTCGGCGCGCTGACCGAGGTTTCGAGCCATGTTCAACTGCACAAGGCGATCGAGGAGCAGAACCCCGATCTGATCATCACGGCGGCGGAGTTGGACGGCTTCTTCATCGGTCATCTGATTTCGGCGATCCGCAACACCAAGCTGGGTGGACATCCTTTTCCCGTGGTGGTGATGCTGTCGCCGGTGGCTGGGCACGACTATCTGAAAAAGGTCATCGACAGCGGTCCCGACGACGTTTTGTTGATGCCGATCGCCCCTGACCAGTTGTTGGCGCGCATCCGGGCGCTGGCCAAACGGCGCAAGCCGTTCGTCGTCACGCAGGATTACACCGGCCCCGACCGGCGCGGCAAACATCGTCCCGGCGGTGAGACTATTCCTCTGGTCGATGTGCCCAACCCTTTGAACGTCAAGACCAAAAAAGGCAACCTGACGCTGCTTCAGCGCGAGATCGAGCGCGCGGCGACTAGCCTGAATGCGATGAAGCTGGGGCGCTACA
>DATGZW010000470.1:0-2197 GCA_035297005.1 Patescibacteria group bacterium | reverse complement strand
CGCAGTGCGGGCACTTGTGGTCGTGGGCGACCTCGAGGGCGCGTCGCGCGACGAGCGCTTCGGATACGCGCTCGGACAGCAGACGCGCCGTCTGCGCCTCAAGATCGATCAATTGATCGACCGTGGCGTGGGCGGCGATCTCGCGCTTCAGCGTCTCGAATCTGGCATGGTCCATGGCGGCGTTCCGTCGTCGCCCGAAATAGGAGAACGAAGCTGGAACAGCAAGGACGGGACCGCCGGAAACCCTTGGTTTTCAAGCGTGTTGGTTAAGATCAACACCAGAGTCAAATTGCGCCATGGCAAACGCCGACGCGGATCGGATCTCCCTCGACCTGAAATCTAGCAAAACACATTTGAAATTTTCCGATCATTCTTGCGGTGCGAGCAGGTCAGTCGGGTAACCGAGCACGGTTGTAGTGCGGCCGGAGTCGCGATCCGTGTAGACGAAGGCTGGACCTTCGATTCGGTAGTGTCCCTTCCAGTCGATCGCAAAGGAAGTGTCGGTTTCTTCGATGTGGAATGGTTCAGGGTCGCCCTGGCTGCCGAGGCGGAGCGCGAGACGGTCGTCGCGGTCGATGAGCCATGCATCGCCGGTTTCGCTGGAGAATAGCACAAGTTGACCGATGGTGACGACGCGGCCATCGTGATCGGCGGCGCGGCGCTGGATGTAGCGGATCTCGTCGGCTAGGTGGAAGCTTGCACCATCGACCAGGCGTTGGCCCTCGCCGTAGCGGCCTGAGCCGCGGTTCCTTGCGCGCCGCGCTTTTCGGGGCATCGCGGGGCTTGCCATGGACGTCTTCATCCAGCTGTTCGGCAATCTCTTGGTTTTTGTTTATCACTGCTTCGATCGCATTGTCATTCACGGTTATCTGAGCGCCCTGTCGCGGCCCGAGCAGGTGGTGCACTTCTTTCGTCAGGTCGTCGGCGTTGCGGCGGTGGACAAGGAGGTGTTGAGCCGCCGCACCGCCGATTACCAGAACTGGGTTGAAGCCTATGCCCACAATCATGGGCTTCCGATTAATGGGCCGAGAAGGGAGTGCGCAAGGAAGACCACGTGCTGCCCTGGCTGCGCCGCATGACCAGGGCCAATCGCTACGGCGTCTACTTCATCTTCAAGAGCATGGAGCAGGGTTCAACCTTCCGCATCACGGTACCGAAGTATCCCACCGCCGACCCGAACTACCGCATCCTGGCGCACCAGCGCAGCCGCTTCACGCATCATTACTTCTACATCCGCGACGAAGTGCTCGGGCCGATGGTGATCCGGGTAGCCTCGTTCTTTCCGTTCCAGACCACCTATTACCTCAATGGCCACAGCTTCATCGAACAGGAACTTGCCCGGGCGCAGATCGGCTTCCGTAAGAACGACAATGCCTTCCTGGCGGTGGACGATGTCGCCGCGCTGCAGGCTGCCGCCGACCGGCTGAGCCCGCAGATCATTCGCGAGCGGCTTGACTACTGGACTCTGATCGTCGGGCCGAAATTCTCCGCCAAGGAGCGCAAAGCGATCAACCTGTCGCCCTTCTATGCCATCACGCAGATCGAGTATTGCCGCAACTTCATCTTCAAGCGGAACTTCCCGATCCACAAGCTGTTTGAGCGCAGTTGTGAACTCGCCCTGTGGCGGCTGACCGCCGACAAAATGGCGACGATCTTCGGCACCCGCCTGTCCCGCCGCCACCGCGGCAAGCTTGCCGGCGTGATCGAGCGCATTGCCCATGGCCATCATGTCTACCGGGCCTACTTCAAGAATGCCTTCCTCAAGCAATACGAGAAGTTCGCGACGTTCCTGCGCAACGAACTGTGCTCCAACAACCTCGCCGACTTCGGCCTCAAGAAGGGCCTCGACCATCTCGATGCGGTGCGGGCGACCTTCCAGGCCATCACCGATCGCTTCGCAGGCTTCCAGGCGCAATGGCTCAACGTTCACGTCGACTTCCCCCTGCTGCAGCGCATCGCCTTGCCGATCGCCATCGGCGCGGTGCGCTATCCGGGAATCAAAATCCACGACGTGCGCGTCATCCGCCTGCTCGAAGTGCTGTTGCATGGCGGCACTCATGTCGGCGGCTGGACCGCCAAGCAAATCCGTGAGGCCGTCCTTACAACCTTCCATCTCGCCGATGCCGACTATGGCCTGAGCCAGATGCGCTACGACCTGCGCAAGCTCAAGGGTCACGGCCTGATCGAGCGCGACGGC
>DATGZW010000469.1:0-6593 GCA_035297005.1 Patescibacteria group bacterium | reverse complement strand
TATGCCAAGCTGAGAGTATCGGAGGAGTCGCTGGACTTCAGAGAAATGGTGGGCGTTGTAGGGATTGAACCTACGACCCCGTCCGTGTGAAGGACGTGCTCTCCCGCTGAGCTAAACGCCCATTTCTCTATGTCGAAGGCGGTATCTGAATATCAGATAGACCATCTTCATTCTAGGACAATCTCGGCACTGGTCCGGCAGCCTGCCCTAGATCTTCCCGCGAAATCCAGAGCTGAGCTTAAGCGCTCATTCCGTGGGAAGGGCCGCTTTATACGGGGCGGTTGGGGGGCTGTCAAGCCTTGCTGCGCCGATTGTTCGCTCAGTGCTGAAAAAGCACCCGGACGCCCAGGTCGATCACGGCGATGCAGATTTCGATGACGATCAGCACCAGGATGTACCATTCCACCCGCATGCTGCGGCGGTTCTGCACCAGTTCCAGCAAGGTTTCGCTGGTGCGGGCGATCAGGTCGAGTTTGCGGTCGAGCACGCGGCTGCGTTCGCGCAACTCGTATTCGTCCTCCAACCGCGCATAGATGCGTTCCAGGTTGGGGCGTTCCCACAGCACTTCGGGTTTGTCCAGCACCTCGACGCGGCCGACCATGCGTTGCTGGGTCAGCAGCACGCCGCCGATCTGTTGCAGCAGCTCCTTGCCCTGCGAGCCGAAATTACCGCTGCTTTGCAACGTCGCCGCCAACGGCTCGATGCGGTCGAGCACGGCGGCGACGCCCTTTTCGTAATGGTCGAGCACGGCGTTCTTGCCCAGGATGTCGGCGACCAGTTGCAGCCGTTCGGGGTTGGCTTCGGACAACACGATGGCGCCCGAGCGTTCGACGCGGTCTTCGGTGTTGGATTCCAGATGGATGCGGGTGGTCTCGGATTCGGGCGGGTCGATCGGCTCGACCACTAGACGTTCCAACGAATTGAGGAAGCTGTCTTCCTCCATCGGGTCGAGGCCGAACAGCACCACCACGCCATAGCGCAGCAACACCGCGCGGCCTTCGCGTCCGGCGCGGATGGTCAGCGGAGCGGTGGCCAGCACGGGGCCTTGCTCCAAATTCTTGGTGTCGATGCGTTGACCGACCAGCACCGTCCGCACCGAAAGAATCTCGGCCGAAGTGGTAAGGGATGGCGATTCAGCGATAGACACGGGACGACCTCGATCAGTTGGTGATAAGCGTAGGCGGCCATCTTAGCATCCCCGCACGGCCCGGCGCATGGGTTGCTTGGTTATGGTCCGATGAAACCTTGCCAACAACGAGTGGGTTGGCCTGCGCGCCGGATCGTGGCAGGATTCCCCCTCGTTGGTTGTCCGGTTCGGCAGGTGGACCGTCTACCCCTCATGGAGGCAGGAATAATGGATATGAAGGTCATCCGATTCCGTTCGCTCGGAATGGCGCTGTCTTTGGTGTTGGGTGGCATGGTCGCGCCGCTGGCGGCGTCTGCGCAAAGCTCGTTTCTCGATATGGGCAAGGGCGCTCTGGAGACCCTGGAAAAGGGCAAGGGCGTGGGGCAGGCGCTACCGGGCAGTGCGGCCGGGCAGGGGGGCGGCGCGGGTAATCTCGGCGCCAAGCTGTCGGTTCCCGATATTAGTTCCGGTTTGAAGGAGGCGCTGCGCATGGGCTCGGAGCGGGTGGTCGGCCGTCTGGGCAAGACCGATGGCTTCAACGCCGATCCGGCGGTGCATGTGCCGCTGCCGGACAGTCTGAAGGCGGTGGCTCCGGTGCTGAAGATGGCGGGGGCCGGCGGCGTCACTGCCGATCTGGAGACGCGCCTTAACCGCGCCGCCGAGGAAGCCACGCCGCAGGCCCGGCAGATTTTCGTCAACGCCTTGCAGGCGATGACGCTGGATGACGCCCGCGCCATCCTCAACGGACCCAACGATGCAGCGACCCAGTATTTCCGCCGCACCATGACGCCGCAATTGCAGGCGGCGATGCGTCCGGTGGTCGAACATTCGGTGGCCGATGTGGGCGCTGTCAAAGCGCTCGATGCGGTGGCCTCGTCCGCCGGCGGGGCTTTGCCGGCGTTGGGCAATCCCAGCGCCATGCTGAGCGATCATGTGCTCGGCTATGCGCTTGATGGCATCTTCCATTATCTGGCGCAGGAAGAGGCGGCGATCCGTGCCGACCCGGCCAAGCAATCGAGCGACCTGCTGCGCAAGGTCTTCGCCAAGTGAGGGCGTGCTGATCGCGCCTCTGGCATCCCGAACCGGAGGGCGGTTATGCTGCGCCCTTCGGTCCTGCCTCAACAGATAGAGTATCTTATGTCGCGCGCCCCTTCCTGGCTGAAGCCAGCGGTCGATTTCGGTCCCCTGGCGGTATTTCTGCTGGCCTATGAAACGCGCGGGCTGCTGGCCGCCACGGCGGCCTTGATGCTGGCGACGGCGGTGGCCCTGGTGCTGTCGTGGATTTATACCCGCAAGCTGCCGGTGGTGCCGGTGGTGACCGCCGTGATCGTCGGTATCTTCGGCGGGCTGACGCTGTGGCTGCACGACGACACCTTCATCAAGCTGAAGCCGACCATCATCTATGGCCTGTTTGCCACCCTGCTGCTGGGCGGGCTGGCGACCGGGCGGCTGTTGCTGAAATCGGTGATGGGCGAGGCGCTGCCGCTCGACGATCTGGGCTGGCGGCGGCTGTCGATACGCTTCGCTCTGTTCTTCATCGTCATGGCCTTGGCCAACGAGGTGGTGCGCCGCGTCGTCACTACCGACCTTTGGGTGCTGTGGAAGGTGCCGGGCAGCATCGTCCTGACCTTCCTGTTCATGCTGGCGCAGACGCCCCTGATCCAGCGCCATAAACTGCCCGAGGAAAAGCCGGGCGAATGATTTTCCGATCTGACGATTAACGGAGGCACGCATTATGGCCGAGTATGATTTCGACCTGTTCACCATTGGCGCCGGATCGGGCGGGGTGCGGGCCAGCCGCATGGCCGCCAGCATGGGCGCCCGCGTCGCCGTCGCCGAGGAAAGCCGGGTCGGCGGCACCTGCGTGCTGCGCGGCTGCGTGCCGAAGAAGCTGATGGTGATGGCCAGCCATTTCGCCGAGGATTTCGCCGACGCCGCCGGTTTCGGCTGGTCGGTGGGACCGACCAGCATCGACTGGCCGGCCTTCATCGCCACCAAGGACAAGGAACTCGAACGGCTCAACGGCATCTATATCCGCCTGCTGCGCGACGCCGGAGTGACGCTGGTCGAAGGCCGCGCCGTGGTCATCGACGACAACACCGTTGAAGTCGCCGGCCGCCGCTATACCGCCCACCGCATCCTGATCGCCACCGGCGGCTGGCCGTCCTTGCCGCAGATCCCCGGCATCGAATTGGCGATGACCTCGAACGAGATCCTCGACCTGCCGCAACTGCCCAAGCGCTTGGCCATCGTCGGCGGCGGCTATATCGCGGTGGAATTCGCCGGCATCTTCGCCGCCTTGGGCGTCGCGGTGACACTGGTGGTGCGTGGCGACACTTTGTTGCGCGGCTTCGATCAGGACTTACGCACCTCGCTGGCCGAAGAAATGGCCAAAAAGGGAATCACGATCCTGCACGAAACCAAGGTCGGCAGCATCGAACGCTGTGCCGAGGGCGATCTCAGCCTGCGCATCGGCGGCGCGCTGGAGACCGAGGCCGAAGATCTGCGAGTCGATGCGGTGCTCTATGCCACCGGGCGCAAGGCCAACACCAAGGGGTTGGGTCTGCCCGAGATCGGCGTGCGCCTGGATGAGACCGGGGCCATCGTCGTCGATCAGTTTTCGCGCTCGGCGGTGGAAAGCATCTATGCGGTGGGCGACTGCACCGACCGCGTCAACCTGACCCCCGTCGCCATCGCCGAGGCCCGTTGTCTGGTCGAGACGCTGTTCAACCACAACCCGACGGTCATGGACTACACCGGCATCCCGTCCGCGGTGTTCAGCCAGCCGCCCATCGGCACCGTCGGCCTGACCGAAGCCGAGGCGCGCAAGCGTTATGGCGAGATCGACGTCTATATCAGCCGCTTCCGCCCGATGCGCCACACCCTGTCGGGGCGCGACGAGCGCACCATGATGAAGCTGGTGGTCAAGCGCGACGACCAAACGGTGGTCGGCTGCCACATGATCGGCGCCGATTCGCCCGAGATCGTGCAGGGCTTGGCGGTGGCGCTCAAATGCGGGGCGACCAAGGCGCAGTTCGACGCCACCATCGGCATCCATCCGACGGCAGCCGAGGAATTCGTCACCATGCGGGAGAAGCAGCCCGAGCCGCATGCGGTTGCGCGGTGAGGCGGGGAGGCAGCGGGCGGCGATTCTAGGGAATGTCGTCAATGCTTGGCACAGCTTGCCTGCTCCGCACGGCAACAACCAAAAATCGTCATGCCCGCGCTTGTCGCGGGCATCCACGCGGTTAGGCGAGACGACGGCCGGAGGTGCATGTCGGCGTGGGTGCCCGGCACAAGGCCGGGCACGACGATTATTGGTTGATGAACATTAGCTGTATGATCGGATATGGTGCCTGATATAATGTACGACATGCCGCTCTACCGTCCGCCCTCCGAGGGCGACAACCTGATTGTGCAGGCGACGCTGGGGTGCAGCCACAACCATTGCAGCTTTTGCGCCATGTACAAAAGCAAGGCCTATGTGGCGCGGCCGTTGGATGATGTCTGCGCCCATATCGACGAACTGGCGCGGATGTGGCCGGATGCGCGGCGGGTGTTCCTGGCCGATGGCGACGCCTTGGCGCTGCCGACTGCGCAGTTGGAGGCCATTGCCGACAAGCTGGCGGCGACTTTTCCCGGCTTGCAGCGCATCTCGGCCTATGCGACGCCGGGTAATTTGCTGCGCAAGGGTATCGACGAGTTGGAGCGGCTGAAGGCCAAGCGGCTGAGCCTGCTTTATGTCGGCATGGAATCCGGCTCGGCCGAGGTGCTGCGCCGCATCGCCAAGGGCGTCAGCCCCGAACGCATGGTCGAGGCGCTGGACAAGGCGCGGGCGGTGGGGATGAAGGTGTCGGCGACGGTGATCCTCGGCTTGGGCGGGCGGGCTTTGGCCGCCGAGCATATCGCGGCGACGGCGGAACTGGTCAACCGGGCGCCGCCGAATTACCTGTCCACCCTGCAACTGACCCTGGTCGAACAGGCGGCGGCGGATTTCCTGGGGCGTTGGGAGGGGCAATTCAAACCGCAGACCGATGACGGCATCCTGCGCGAGCAATTGCATCTGCTGGAGGCCTTGGCGCCGCCATCGGCGGTGATCTTCCGCTCCAATCATGCGTCGAACTGCCTGGCCTTGGCCGGCACCTTGCCCAAGGACAACGCCCGCCTGCAAGCCGAGGTGACGGCGGCGCTGGAGGACGGCGGACGCCTGCGGCCGGACTGGCTGCGCGGGTTGTAGCCCCTCAGCGCACCCGATAGCGGGCGATGTTCGACGGCGGCGGCACCATGAAGGCTTCGGGCTCGTCGCTGGTGCGGGGGCGCGAGACCGTGCGCACCAGGGCGAACAGGGCGAAGGGCGGGCCGAACATCAGGCCGATTTTTTCCAGCCAGGCGATGAAGCCTTCTTGACCCTTGTCGATCATGGCGTCTTCCTTGCAGCGATACCGCTCTTGGAAGGTGCCGCCGCAGGCCCGCATGCGTTGTTCGACGTCTGGTGACTTGAAGCTGTATTGGTCGGGATCGACATTAAGAAATTCGCTGTAGACGGTTATGCCGATCCACACTGCGCTGACCGCCGTGGCGGCCCATTTCAACACCTTGCGATAGCCCGACCTGTCCACGACGATGATTCCTTAGCTTTGCCCCCGACAAAGTCTAGCACAAGGACGACTGCGGCGGGAGCCGTGCTTCGCGGCGGAATGGGACGGAATGGCGGCTCGATTGTGCGGTTGCGCTGGCATTCATCGCTCCAACAGCGTATATGCGAACGTTTCCTGATTCTTAGATGTGTCCAGAGGATTGTAATGGCCGAGACGTGGACCCCGGATAGCTGGCGTGCCAAGCCCATCGTGCAGGTGCCCGAATACCCCGACCTTGCCAAGTTGACCTCGGTCGAGGCGACCCTGCGTTCGTATCCGCCGCTGGTGTTCGCGGGCGAGGCGCGTCGTCTCAAGGCGCATCTGGCCAAGGCCGCCGAGGGCAAGGAATTCGTGTTGCAGGGCGGCGATTGCGCCGAAAGCTTCGCCGAATTCCACCCCAACAATATCCGCGACACCTTCCGCGTGCTGTTGCAGATGGCGGTCGTGCTGACCTTCGGTGCCGCCTGTCCGGTGGTCAAGGTTGGCCGCATGGCCGGTCAGTTCGCCAAGCCGCGCTCGGCGTCCACCGAAACCATCGACGGCGTGACCCTGCCGGCCTATCGCGGCGACATCGTCAACGGCTTGGACTTCACCCCGGAATCGCGCAATCCCGATCCCGACCGCCTGCTGCGCGCCTATAACCAGTCGGCGGCCACGCTCAACCTGCTGCGCGCATTCGCCAAGGGCGGCTACGCCAGCGTCGAGAATGTGCATCAATGGATGCTGCAGTCGGTGAGCGGCTCGCCGCAGTCGAAAGCCTATGGCGATCTAGCCGACCGCGTGTCCGGCGCGCTTGATTTCATGCGCGCTTGCGGACTGACCTTCGCGGT
>DATGZW010000468.1:0-9381 GCA_035297005.1 Patescibacteria group bacterium | reverse complement strand
GGTGCCGCTGACCGATGTGGGCAAGATCCTGCTCGGCCTGTCTTTGCCCGAACCGCTGCGGCCGGCGGCCAGTTGGAGCGATGCCGAATTCGCCGCCGTCCAGGTGATTCGACTGCCGCGTATCCTGCTGGCGGTGCTGGCTGGTGGCGGGCTCGGCATTTCGGGGGCGGCGCTGCAAGGCATGATGCGCAATCCGCTGGTCGGCCCCGATCTGATGGGCATCTCGTCGGGCGCGGCCTGCGGCGGCATCCTGGCCATTCTGTTCGACTGGCCGTCCTGGGGTCTGCTCGCCGCCGCCTTCAGCGGAGGCTTCCTCGCTTTGGCCTCGGCCTGGATGCTGGCCCGGCTGTCGCGCGGCGGCGGTATTCTGCCGCTGATCCTGGCCGGTGTGGTGGTGGCCGCTTTCTTCACCGCTGTGCATGGGCTGATCCAATACACCGCAGACCCCGAGAACAAGCTGCCGACCATGGTCTATTGGCTGATCGGTAGTTTCGCCGGAGCGACGCCGGCTAAGGTGGACATCTTGGCCCCGCCGGTGCTGATCGGCGGCGGCATGCTGCTGATGCTGCGCTGGCGGATCAATCTGCTGTCGTTGGGCGATCTTGATGCCGCGTCGCTTGGCGTGCGCAGCGCCGGCTTGCGCTGGACCATTGTTGCCCTGGTGTCGCTGATCGTCGCCGCCCAGGTGGCGGTGAGCGGCATCGTCGGCTGGGTCGGGCTGATCGTCCCGCATTTCGCCCGCATGCTGGCCGGGCCCGATCATCGTCGGCTGCTGCCGGCGGCGGCGCTGACCGGGGCTATCTTCCTTCTGATCACCGACGATATCGCCCGCACCGTGGTGACCCAGGAACTGCCCATCGGCATCCTGACCGCCGGGCTGGGTACGCCAATTTTCGCCTTCCTGTTCTGGCGCCTGCAAGCCAAGGGGTGGAGCCATGATTGAGCCTGCCATCCGTTTCGACAATCTGGGTCATGCCTATCGCCCTGGCCGCTGGGTATTCCGCCATTGCTCGGCTCAACTGGAGCGAGGCCGCGTATTGGCGCTGCTCGGCCCCAATGGCCGGGGCAAAACCACCTTGCTGCGCTTGCTGCTCGGCGCGATGAAGGCGAGCGAAGGCAGTCTGGTGGTTCAAGGGCGGACTGCCTTCGTCCCCCAGCTGTTCCAGGTTGGTTTCGACTATTCGGTGCTCGACATGGTGCTGATGGGCCGCGCCCGCCATATCGGTTTGCTGTCGCAGCCCTCGGCGCGCGACGAGGCGGCGGCCCTGGCGGCGCTCGACCGCTTCGGTTTGGCCGATCTGGCCCGCCGGCCCTTCCACGAATTGTCGGGCGGTCAGCGGCAGATGACCATTTTCGCCCGCGCCCTGGTCTCCGATGCCGACATCCTGATTCTCGACGAACCCACCTCGGCGCTGGATTTGAAGAACCAGGCGCTGGTGCTGGACTGGATCCAGCGCCTGGCCGGCAGCGACGGGCTGACCGTGCTGTTTTCCACCCACCATCCGCACCATGCCCTGGAGGTGGCCGACGACGCTTTACTGATGCTGGGGGAAAGTGATTTCGCCCATGGTCCGGCCAGCACGGTGCTGACCGAGGACAATCTGCACGCCCTCTACGGCATTCCCTTGCGGCGGTTGGCGTTCCAGCATGGCGGGGAGACCATGGAAACCGTCGCCGCCGTTTGGAGGAATGCCGCCTCGGCATGATTCGATTCACCGAAACTCGAACGGGATCGAAAAGGTCAATTGCCGATCCGTCACGGATTCGGGCGGGAACGGGGAGGCCTTAGGTGGGGATTTTCAGGCGGCGGCCTTCGGCCAGCATGGTCCGCATGTCGGCGGCGGGGACCGGACGGCTGAACAGGTAGCCTTGCATGGTGTCGCAGCCCAAGCCGCGCAGGAATTCCAGATGCGAGATTTCCTCGACGCCCTCGGCCACCACCTTCAGCCGCAGCGCATGCGCCATCGCCACGATGGCGGTGACGATGGCGGCATCGTTGGGGTCGTTGGTGATGTCCATGACGAACGAGCGGTCGATCTTCAGCTTCTGGATGGGGAAGCGCTTCAGCACCGACAGCGACGAATAGCCGGTGCCGAAATCGTCGATCGAGCAGCCCAAGCCCATGCCGGTCAGCATGCGCACCACCGAAATCGCCGTGTCGGGATCGCGCATGGCCGAGCTTTCGGTCAGCTCCAGTTCCAGCAATTGGGGCGCCAAACCACTTTCGCTCAGCACGGTTTCCAGCGTATGCACCAGTCGGCGCGGCTGGTGGAATTGACGGCCGGAGATGTTGACGGCGACCGGCACCACTGGCAGTCCTTCGTTCTGCCAGTCCTGCACCAACTGGCAGCTGGCGCGCAGCACCTGTTCGCAGATGCCGTCGATCAGGCCGTATTCCTCGGCGATGGGGATGAATTCGGCGGGCGAGACCATGCCCTCGGGGCTCATCCAGCGGACCAGCGCCTCCATGCCGACGATGCGGCCATCGACCAGATCGACCTGCGGCTGGAAGAAGGGGACGAATTCTTCCTGGTCGAGCGCCCGGCGCAGACGGTGCTGCAATGACAGGGTCTTGACCGCGCCTTCGTTCATTTCCTGGGTGAAGCGCTGGAAAGTGCCGGGGCCGGAGGTTTTGGCCCGCAACAGCGCCGCGTCGGCGTTCTTGACCAGGGTCTCGCCATCCTTGCCATCGCCGGGCAGGACGCTAATGCCGATGCTGGCGGTAACCTCGAAATCCTCGCCCTGGATCGGCATGGGATCCTGGATGCGGACCAGAATCTGTTCGACGGTAATCATGATCTCATGCTCGTCGGCCAACCCGGTCAACAGCATGAGGAAACGGTCGCCGCCGGCGCGGGCGATGGTGTCACCGTCGCCCAGGCAGCTTTTCAGGCGGTCGGCCACGGCGGTCAGCACCTTGTCGCCGACGGCGTGGCCCATGGTGGTGTTGATGATGCTGAAGCGGTCGATGCCCAGCGACAACACCGCCAGCGGCGGGCTGGTGGCGGTCATGCGGTCGCACGCGGCGGTGAAGCGTTCCAGGAACAAGGCCCGGTTGCCGACCTGGGTCAACGGATCGTAATAGGCCAGGAAGGTCAGTTGTTCTTCGGCGGCGCGGCGTTCCGAGACGTCGAGCATGACGCCTTCCCAGGCGACGGAGCCGTTGGGCAGCAGGCGCGGGCGTGACCGGCCGCGCAGCCAACGGATCTGGCCGGCGCGGGTGATGACCCGCAGATCTTCCTCGATCGGCTCTAGCGTGCGGGCCGAACGGCGCAGGGTGGACAGGAAGGAGTCGCGGATCTCGGGGGCCAGGGCGCCCAGGAAGAGCGAGCCATCGGCCTCGATGGCGGCGGGTTCGATGCCCAGCACGTCGCGGCTGCCGTCGCTGACATAGGGGTATTCCAGCAGGCCGTCGGGGCGCAGCACGCGCTGGAAGACGATGCCCGGCAGGTTCGAGGCGATGTTGCGCAGCCGCTGTTCGGTTTCGCGCAGCGCCGCCTCGGTCTCCTTGCGCTTGGTGATGTCGCGGCCGATGCCGATGAAGACGCGGCGGCCTTCCAGGCGGACTTCGCTGGTGGCCAGCTCCAGGGCGAAGACGCTGCCGTCGCGGCGGCGGCCGACCAGTTCGCGCGGGCCTTGACCGATGATCTTGCCTTCACCGGTGTCCAGATAGCGCGCCACGTAATTGTCGTGCTGGCTGCGATAGGGTTCCGGCATCAACGCCGACACCGATTCACCGACGATCTCGGCGGCGGCGTAGCCGAACAGTTTTTCGACCGCCGCATTGACCGATTCGATGCGGCCGGCGACGTCGATGGTGATGATGCTGTCCGCCGCGTGATCCATGATCATTTGCAGCGTCTGTTCGGCGCGCTTGCGGTCGGTGACGTCGATCAGCACGCCGTCCCACAGCAAATCGCCATTCGGCAAGGCATGCGGGCGCGAGGTGCCGCGCAGCCACCGGACTTCGCCATCCTTGCTGATGGCGCGGAATTCTTCGGTGCAGGCCGACAAGGAAAGGCCCGACTCGCGGATCGCCGCCAGATGGTCGGCGCGGTCGGCCCAGTGGATGACATCCAGGCAACCCTCGGCGGTGACCCGCATGTCTTCGGGGGCGAAGCCGAACACCTGACGCACACCGGCGGTGAAGAATGGATAGGTAATGCGGCCATCGCGGCTCATCACCCGCTGGAATACCACGCCGGGCAGATTGGCGGTGATGCTGGCCAGGCGTTCCTCGACCTCGATCAACAGGGCGTCGGCGGCCTTGCGGGCGGACAGCGCGCGGAATACGGCGATCCACACCCGGCCATCGCCCAGACCGGCATCGGCGGCGGCAACCGCGACCTCGGCCACCACCGGCAGACCGGCTTTGTCGGCGCATTGGATTTCAACGGGGGAGGGACTCTCAACGCTGCCGTCGCCGATCAGTCGTTCGATGCCGGCGCCGACCGGCAGAATCAAGGTGATCGGGTGTCTGGTCAGTTCGTCTTCGGTGAAGCGGAAGGTGGCCGTGGCCGCCGCGTTGACCGCCAGGATCAGCCCGGTATCGTCGAACACGATCAAGGCGTCGGGCAGTGCTTCTCCAACCACGCGCCAAAATGCCGCGCTGACGGCACGCCCGTTGCGGGGCGCTGCTTCGACGAGATCCGTCGCGCTCTTGGTGTCGGCAATGGCCATCCGAATTTCGGTCCGTACTCTAATCTCTTACTGGGGTGTGACGTGCAAGGGACGCCACGGGGCTGAGGGTGGCGCCGGTTGCCGGTGAGGATAGCGGATGTCTCCTCATGGAAAAACTCCAAATTTATGTCCTGTGGGATAAGGATGCCGCGCAATGGTATACTACCTATGGCTGCGCCTCATCCGCCATAGGGCCGATTTTATCTGGAGTCCCGCCATCGGAGCGGTCCGCTCGCTTGGTTCGCCCGCAAAAACCATAAATTTTTCATGATCCAGCCATGTTTGCAGGTCATAAAGAGGAGCCGTCGCCTCTTTCGGCGAGCGTCCATCATCGGAGAGCGGCGACGCCGAGTGACCATCGAGACGGTTAGGCCGTCAATTCTAAAGGGGAAGTCTCATGAATCGTCGCGTTATCGCCTGTATCGCCGCTACTTTGATGTTCAGTGTTCCCGCCATGGCCTTGGCCGAGGCACCCCACCCGCATAAGCATTGGAATCACGAACATCCGCGCCGCGCCGAGGTCAATCATCGCCTGAACAATCAGAACCAGCGCATTCGCGCCGAACGCAAGTCCGGCCAGATCAGCGGCGCGCAGGCCCACCAGATGCACAAGGAGGATCACCAGATCCGCCACGAAGAACGCGCCATGGCGGCGCAGAACGGTGGTCACGTCACCAAGCAGGAACAGCGGACGCTGAACCAGCAGGAAAACGGCGTCAGCCAACAGATCGGCCGCTAACCAAGGTTTTCCGCAGGCCGCCACCACATTAAGGGATAAGGGAAAATGCCGATGCTGCGTCGCAAACTTCTCATGACCCTGGTTCTGGTGGTGACGGCCTGCGGTTCCGGCTGGGCGCAGGCCGCCGAGGACGGTCTGGACATGCATATGCTCAACCGCCTGGCCTTCGGTCCCAGCGCCGACAGCGTCGCCATGCTCCAGCAACTGGGCGTCGAGGGCTGGGTCAACCAGCAACTGCATCCCGAAACCATCGCCGAACCGCGCCGGCTGACCGATCGTTTGGCCGGATTGGAAACCCAACAGCTTGACCCGGTCACCCTGCTGGAGCGCTATCGGCCTCCCAAGGATGGCGATCCGGACGCCCGGAAAGCGGCGCGCAAGCAGATGCGGATGGTGACGCGGGAAGCCGGACAGGCCCACCTGCTGCGGGCGCTCTATAGTTCGCGCCAGTTGCAAGAGGTGATGGTCGATTTCTGGTTCAACCATTTCAACATTTTCGCCGCCAAGGGGTTGGACGCTCTGTGGATCGGCGATTACGAAGACAAGGCCATCCGCCCGCATGTGATGGGGCGTTTCCGCGATCTTCTGGAGGCCACGGCGCGCCATCCGGCGATGCTGTTCTACCTCGACAACTGGCAGAACACCGCTCCCGGCAGTCCCGGCGCCAAGGGCAAGGAAACCGGCCTGAACGAGAATTACGCCCGCGAATTGATGGAGCTGCACACCCTGGGCGTCGATGGCGGTTACACCCAGGACGACGTTATCGCCCTGGCCCGCGTCCTCACCGGCTGGGGGATCGTGCGGCCGCGTCAGGCGCGGGCCATCGGCTCTCAGGACGGTTTCGCCTTCGACGAGAACCGGCATGACTACGGCGATAAGATATTCCTCGGCCATACGATCCACGGCCAGGGTGCCGCTGAAATCGAACAGGCGCTGGATATTCTGGCTGCCAGCCCGGCCACCGCTCACCATATCAGCTTCGAGCTGGCCCAATATTTCGTCGCCGACCAGCCGCCGCCGGCCTTGGTCGAGCGTCTGACCCGACGCTGGATGGACAGCAAGGGCGATATCCGCGCCGTGCTCAAGGATCTGTTCGCCAGCCCCGAATTCCGCAGCCCGGCCACTGTCGCCGCCAAGTTCAAGACGCCGTTCCAATATGTGGTTTCGGCGACGCGGGCGGCGGATGTTGACGTGGTGAACTTCCGCCCCTTGTTCGGCGCCATGAAGCGTCTGGGCCAGCCGCTTTATGGCTGCCTAACGCCGGACGGGTACAAGAACACCCGCGACGCCTGGCTCAACCCGGATGCCTTGGCCTTGCGCATCAGCTTCGCCACCGCGCTCGGCTCCGGCCATATGCCGCTGGATCGCCCGCCGCCGCAGACCGACGACGAGGAGGCGGACCAGCCCGTCCCGCCGCCGCCGCCCGAGCCGATGCGGCAAAGGCCGGTGCCGCTGGATGCCGACCGTTTGGCGGCGTTGCTGGGGGCGGCGCTGTCGGACAAGACGCGTGATGCCGTAAACACCGCGCCGCCGCAATTGAAAGCGGCGGTCGTCCTTGGCAGCCCCGACTTCATGGCCCATTGAGACCCTTCGCAGGAGACCCGATCATGCCGATGGCTCGCCGACGCTTTCTGGAACTGGCGGGCGCCGCCCTGGGCGCGACAGTGCTGCCGCTGGGTGGGCGGAGCTGGGCGCTTGCCGCCGAGGCTCCGGTGACGCGGCGGCTGGTGGTGGTGATGCTGCGCGGCGCCGTGGATGGGCTGAATGTCGTCGCCCCCTATGGCGATCCGCTTTATGCGCCGCTACGTCCCAATATCGGCTTGGCGGCACCGGGCAGCGCCGAGGGCTTGCTTGATCTCGACGGTCATTTCGGCCTGCATCCGGCCTTGGCCGCCGTCATGCCGCTGTGGCAAAGCCGCCGTCTGGCCTTCGTCCATGCTTGCGGTTCGCCCGACCCCTCGCGCTCGCATTTTGACGCCCAGGACTACATGGAAAGTGCCACGCCGGGAGTTCGCACCACGGCGGATGGCTGGATGAACCGGCTGGTCGGCGTGCTGCCGGCCCCGCATGCGCCGACCCAGGCCATCAGTTTGGGGGCGACGCGGCCACGTATCCTGGGCGGAGCGCAACCGACCTCCAACCTGTCGCTAGGGCCGAATGCCGGTAAGCCGATGCCGGTCGATCGCCCGGCTGTGGCATCGGCCTTTGCCGGGCTGTATGGAGGCAGCGATGCTCTCAGCCGCGCTTATCAGGACGGCCAGATGGCCCGCCAGGAACTGAGCGCCGACATGCAGGCCGAGCAAGCCGCCGCCGATAACGGAGCGGTCAACGCCAAAGGCTTTCCCGCCATCGCCGCCCGGCTGGCCAACCTGTTGAGCCGCGACGATCATATCCAACTGGCCTTCGCCGATCTTGGCGGCTGGGACACCCATGTCAACCAAGGGGCCGCCAAGGGCCAGTTGGCCGCGCATCTCCAACCGTTGGGGGAGGGCCTTGCCGCTCTGGCCCAAGGCCTGGGGCCGCAGCTTGACGGCACTGTGGTGCTGGTGATGTCGGAATTCGGCCGCACTGCACGCGAGAACGGCAACAAGGGCACCGATCACGGTCATGGCAATGTGATGTGGGTGCTGGGCGGGCAGGTGGCCGGCGGCAGGATCCACGGGGCGTGGCCCGGCTTGGCTCCCGACGCCTTGTACCAGGGCCGCGACTTGGCGGTGACCACCGATTTCCGCCGCGTCATCGCCGCCGCGCTCAAGCACCACCTTGGCCTTGGCGACCGCCAGATTGCCACCGTCCTGCCGCCGTCGCCGCCCTTCGATGGAGCCTTGCCGGGGCTGTTTCTCGGATAAGGCAAGGGCGCTAGACGATCACGCGGATCCGATGGGTCAGTTCGCGCTGTTCCCCTGGCGGGATCAACAGCAAGCCGGGCTTGTCGATGAAATCGCCATCGAAATCGGCAGGGCTGGTCATGCCGTGCCAGGGTTCGATGCACAGGAACTCGGCCCCTGGCTTCATCCACAGGCCAAGCTGGAAAAAGCCGTCCCACGACACTTCGATTACCGGAGCGCCGGGGGCACAATAGCGCACGGACCGGCTGGCCGATTGATCGATGATGATCGCGCTGATTTTGAACAAAGACTCGATCAGCGGCAGGATCTTGCCCTCGACGGGGCTGGGAAAGCCGGTGGCGTCCAACAAGCCATCGGGGCCGAGGCGGCGGATGGGATGCGGCTCGGCTTCGGCGAATTCCAGCCAATGCGCATCCTTGGCGATGCCGTCACGAAGAGGCCAGCGGAAGGCGGGATGCGCTCCCGCCGAGGCGGGCAACACCTCGGTGCCGGGATTGGCGATCACATAGGTGATGTTTAGCCGGTCGTCATCGACGGCATAGATCACCTCGAAGCGGAAGGCGAAGGGATAGACGGCGCGGGTCTCGGCGCTGTCTTCCAGGCGCAGGCGGCACGACCGCGGGCCTTGCTCGACCCAGGTGAAACGGCTGTCGCGGGCGAAGCCGTGTTGGGTCAGCCGGGTGGTCGTGCCGGCGTGGCGCAACTGGTCGTCTTTCAGCTTGCCGACAATGGGAAACAACAGCGGGGCATGGCGCGGCCAAGCTGCCTCCGCCTGCCACAGCATTTCTTCGCCACGGCTATCGCGCAAAGAACAAAGTTCGGCCCCATCGGCGGCGATGGTCGCGGTAAGGCCGTCACCAATGATGGTATGACGATCCATGATGTTTCCCCATCCGTGGCAAAGATTTGTCCTTCGCCATGCTCGGCGGAAGACCCGCCTGGCGTCAAGATGTAGGATTGGACTGCAAGCTGTACCTTGGTGAAGAGGGGCGCTTAAAAATTTTAGTGGGCGTGACCACAGGTTGATGGCGAAAGGGCTAAGCTCGGCTATGCTCTGGGGGAATTGAGAATGGAAGCCGGGTGGAAATAATGCGTATGTCGCGAATTCAGATG
>DATGZW010000467.1:0-3924 GCA_035297005.1 Patescibacteria group bacterium | reverse complement strand
CGTCGAACCAAGCGCTGCCGCGCCCCAGCATTTCCACACGCAACTGGCCTCGCTCCAGATAGAGCCGGTTGAGATCGGTGATTTCCAGCTCGCCCCGCACGGATGGCCGCAACTGGCGGGCAATGTCCAGAACCTCGGTGTCGTAAAAATACAGACCCGGCACGGCCAGATTGCTGGTCGATTGCTTGGGCTTTTCAATCAGACTGAGAGGTTGCCCATCCTGGTCCAGGGTGACGACGCCGAAGTCCTCCGGCTGCGACACCGCATAGGCGAAGACGGTGGCGCCCTGTTGGCGTCCCGCCGCCCGCGCCAATTGCTGGGGCAGACCGGTGCCATAGAAAATGTTGTCGCCCAGGATCAAGGCGGTGGAATGCCCGGCGATATGCTCCTCGGCCACCAGCAACCCTTGCGCAATGCCATCGGGCGACGGCTGCACGACATAATCGATGCGTAGCCCCCACTGACTGCCGTCCCCCAGGCAGGCCTGGAATTGCGGCAGCGCCTGCGCGCCCGACACGATGACGATCTCGCGGATGCCAGCCAGCATCAAGGTGGTCAGTGGGTAATAGATCATCGGCTTGTCGTAGACCGGCAGCAGCTGCTTATTGACGGCGATGGTCAGGGGATACAGCCGCGTACCATGTCCACCGGCCAGGATGACGCCTTTTTTGGACTTTTCGATGCTGTCGGCCATTGCCCCTCACTTTGAACCGGTCATACGCTCGCCCTGGCTCGAAACTGAACACGTCAAGCGATCCTAGCAAAGCTAATCCTTTCGAGGTGAGGTAAAGTGCTGCGCCGCATGCGGGTAAGAGGTCGGTCCTAATGGGAGTTGGCATGAAAATTCTTGTGACCGGAGGGGCTGGTTTCATCGGCTCGGCGGTCATCCGCCATGTCTTGCAAGACACCGATTGCCATATCGTCAACATCGACAAGCTGACCTATGCGGCAACCCTGACCTCGCTGGCGTCGGTGGCCGATTATCCCCGCTATCGCTTCGAAAAAGCCGACATCGGCGACGGCGCGGCGGTCGCGCGCATTCTGACCGAGCACCAGCCCGACGCAGTCATGCATCTGGCCGCCGAGACGCATGTCGATCGCTCGATCGACGGCCCCGCCACCTTCATCGCCACCAATGTGGTGGGAACCTTCACCCTGCTTGAACAGGTGCTGGGCTATTGGCGCGGGCTGCCGGAGGATCGGCGGGCGGCGTTCCGCTTTCACCATGTTTCCACTGACGAGGTCTATGGATCGCTGGGGCCGAATGATGGCGCGTTCACCGAACAGACCGCCTATGCGCCGCGCTCCCCCTATTCGGCCAGCAAGGCGGCGGCGGACCATTTGGCCGCCGCCTGGCACCACACCTATGGGCTGCCGGTGATCGTCAGCAACTGCTCAAACAATTACGGCCCCTATCAGTTTCCAGAGAAGCTGATCCCGCTGATCATCCTCAAGGGGCAGTGCGGCAAGCCGATGCCGGTCTATGGCACGGGAGAACACCGGCGCGATTGGCTGCATGTCGAAGACCATGCGCGGGCGCTTTATGCGATCCTAACCAAGGGGCGGGTAGGAGAGCGCTATAACGTTGGTGGCGGCAATGAGCGCAGCAATATCGAGGTGGTGCGGGCGCTTTGCACAATTCTGGACGAACTGCGGCCCCGGCCCGACGGACGCCCGCACGCGCAGGCGATCACCTTCGTCGCCGACCGCCCCGGCCACGATTTGCGCTATGCCATCGACGCAGGCAAGACCATGCGCGAACTGGGTTGGACGCCAAAATTCGGTTTCGCCACCGGCTTGGCCGACACGGTACAATGGTATTTAGACCATGCGGAATGGTGGCGTCCGCTGATCTATCGCGGTGATCGGCTGGGGCTGGGTGCTTAAACCACCACGCGGTAATTTGTTCTCGGAAGCCCGGCAGGGGGGCGTAACGCCCCCCTTTCCTAGCCCAACACTCCCGGCATTTCCTTGGCTAAACTCTGCCGCTGCCCCACCGCGCCGCCACTCAACGCGAAGCCAAGCGAGCGGCCGGTTTCGTCTTGGAACAAGGCCTGTTGGTCGCGCCCTACGCCGCTGATGATCCAATCGCCCCGGCTGCCGGGCGGCGGCGGGCAGACCGCCAGAGGCAGGCAGGGGGTTTTGACCACCACCGGCATGGCCGGCAACGTCAAGGCCGTCGGCGTGCCGCTCAAGGTCGCCGCCAAAGCCCGCGCCTGAGCCATCAACGGCAGCACGAAGGGCAACGGCCCGGCCTCCGTTTGGGCGCAGTCGCCCAAGGCGTAGATCGCCTCGTCACTGCTGCGTAAGGTGCGATCGACGACGATGCCACGATCCACGGTCAAACCGGCGGCAGCGGCCAGGGCGATGCGCGGAACCAGGCCAATCGCCGACAGCGCATGGTCGAAACCGATTCGCGTCCCGTCATCGAGTTCGGCGGCGAAGCTGTCCCCCACCACCGTTTCAATCCGCACCACCGAACGCCCGGTGTGGACGGCCACGCCGGCTTGCTCCAACCCGTGGCGCAGCAACTCGCCCAAGGCGGCGGGCAGCAGACGGCCAAGCGGCCAGGCGGCAGGATCGATGACGGTGACCCGATAGCCTGCCGAGGCCATGTCGTTGGCGAATTCGCAGCCGATCAAGCCGGCCCCGATCAACAACACCCGCCCTTGCGGCACCAGCCCAGCTCGCCAAACGCGATAATCGTCGAGGCTGTTGACGGTGGCAATGGGCACCTGCTCACCCCCCGGCACCACATAGGGGCGCGGGTCGGCGCCCAAGGCCAGCACCAATCGGTCATAGGCAATGTTGGCATCGCCGACGCGCAGCGTGCGGGCGGCGCGGTCGATGGCGGTCAGGCGCGAGCGCGCCAGCACGGTGATGCCCAACTCCGCCGCCGCCTGCTCGGCGCTTTTCATCACCAACGCGTCCAGGCTTTTGTTCTGGCCGAAGGCGTTGGACAGCATCGGCTTGCTGTACATCTCGCCGCCATCGGCGGTGACCAGAGTAAGGGGTGTGTGGCGGTCCAGCTTCCGCAGTTCGCGGGCCAGGGTATATCCTCCCAGCCCGCTTCCCACGATGACCACGCCGGCTGCTTGCGCGGCGGTCATGATCAGGCCTCGACCAGCTCGAAATCGGATTTGGAGACACCGCAATCCGGGCAGGCCCAGTCATCGGGGATGTCGGCGAAAGCGGTGCCGGCGGGGATGCCGTCTTCGGGCATGCCGATGGCCGGGTCATAGACGAAGCCGCAGACGACGCAGATATATTTCTTCATGATTTTGATCCCTCTCTCGTCGGTGGCTCAGGCGCTCTTCTGGGCGGCCAGGGTGTCGCGGTAATGGTTGGCGTGCTTTTCCTCGACCTTGGCCAGGGCGGCGAAGCGCTTGGCGGCGGTCTGCAAAGTCTTGGCGAAGCGTGCGGCGTGTTCCTGGGATTCGGCGATCTGCCCATCCATCTCGGTGACGGCGGCAGTGTTGCCTTCCTGCTCGGCCAGATGGCGGAACTTCGGGTACATCTCGGTGTATTCGTAGGTTTCGCCGTCGATGGCCATTTGCAGCATATTTTCGACGGTCAGCTCGGCCTTGGGATAAAGCAAGTCCAGATGGCCGAAGGCGTGCATGGTTTCCTGTTCGGCGGTGCGCTCGAACACTTCGGCCACCTCGATGGCCCCCAATTCACGGGCACGGCGGGCGAAGAAGAGGTATTTGCGGTTGGCCATGGATTCGCCGGCGAAGGCGGATTCCAGGTTCTGGATGGTGACCGAAGTCGGATTGGCGCTCATCGTGATGTCCTCTCGGCAGGGTTGAACCAGTGCGTTGAGAGGACTTTAGGCAATCCGAATGATCGAGTGAAATGACTAATAATCGCTTCAGAAATCGATAAAATCGATTTATCTGGCGATGAGCCGCCGGTACAGGTCCA
>DATGZW010000466.1:0-4330 GCA_035297005.1 Patescibacteria group bacterium | reverse complement strand
CGCCTTATAGGGATCGGCCTGTCCGGCGAGCGGCGGTATCAGCGTCTTGAAGGTCTGCGCCACCGGTCCCTTCAGCATGCGGCTGACCTCACGCCGTGCGGCGGCATCGGGAGATTCGGCGGTTTTGGGCGCGGTGGCCATAGCGATGCCTTACCAGGGGTGACAGTTGTGTATCGCAGAATAGCCCGAAGGATGGGGCGTGGAAAGCCTCAGAACGGCAGTCGGATACGAACCCGCAAGCCGCCCAAGGGACTGTCTTCCAGCAGGATTTCGCCACCATGCCCGCGCGCCACGTCCCGTGCGATGGTCAGTCCCAGCCCGACGCCGCCGGTGGCCGGATTGCGCGAGCCCTCCAGGCGCAGAAAGGCCTTGAACACCGCGTCGCGCATGTCGGCGGGAATGCCGGGGCCGTCGTCGTCGATTATGACTTCGACGGCGTCTTCGCGCCGTCCGGCCCGCACGGCGACGTGGTGGGCATAGCGGACGGCATTGCCGACCAAATTCATCAGGCAGCGGTGGATGGCATGCGGGCGCAACGGCAGGGTCAGCTCTTCTTCGCAATGCAGGTCGATGGCGGCACCTTCGCGGCGCAGCTTGGCCACCACGTCCTCGATCAGGGCGACCAGTTCGGTCGGCTCCGCCTTCTCGCCGCCCTCGCCGCGGGCGAAGGCCAAATAGCCTTCGACCATGCGTTCCATGTCCGAGACGTCTTCGTGCAACTCGGCGATGCCGTCGCAGTCCATCATTGCCAGTTGCAGCTTCATCCGCGTCAGCGGTGTGCGCAGGTCGTGCGACACGCCGGCCAGCATCTCGGTGCGCTGGGCCATTTGGCGCTTGATGCGGTCGCGCATCTGGGTGAAAGCGGCGGCGGCCTGACGCACCTCGGCGGCGCCTTCGGCCTTGTAGTTGGGAACGTCGCGGCCCTTGCCGAAACTGTCGGCGGCGGCGGCGAGGCGGCGCACCGAGCGCACCTGATTGCGCATGAAGATGGTGGCGATGCCCAGCAGCAGCATCGAGGTGCCGACCATCCACAGCACGAAGATGGTCGTGGTTGGGCTGTACAACCGCTTGCGCGGCGCATGCACGTCCAGCACGCCGTTGGGCAGTTGGATGCGGATGTCGATGTCGCGGTCGGGATCCTTGGCGTCGATGAACACCGGGCGGCCGACGCGTTCGGCCATGGCGTCCAGCAGGTTCGACTTCAGGCTATAGCCGGTGACGTCGGTTTCCAGCTTCGAGGCGGCCCCCAGCATGCCGGTCTTGTCGAGGATGCCGCCGTCCTCCATCGAGAACTCCAGCCCCATCGGGTAACCGGCGGCGGCGAAGATTTTCACCCGGTTATCCGGAGCGGGAAAGGTGCGCATCAACTCGATGACGGCGCCGATGTCTCCCGCCAGCCCGGTGGCGAGGCGGCGCGTCACCACGTTCCAGTGGGTGCCGTAAAACACATAAGCCGACACCAGTTGCAGCAGCACCAGCGGCGACACCAGGATCAGCAGCGAACGCCCCAGCAAGCCGCGCGGCAGGATCGATTTGACCAGACGGATCAGCCTGAGTTTCATGCGTTGCCGTCCATCCACAGTACATAGCCGCGCCCGCGTACCGTTTGCAGATAGCGGGGCAAGCGGGGGTCGTCCTCGATCTTCTTGCGCAGGCGGGTCACTTGGACATCGACGGTGCGCAAATTGCCGGCATTGCCGGTGCGGCTGCCCAGATCCTCGCGCGATAGCGTCTCGCCCGGCGTCGCCGCCAGCACTTGCAACAACTGCGACTCGGCCGAGGTCAGATGCACCACCTCGCCGTCGTCGCGCAACTCGCCGCGCACCAGATCGAAGGTGAAGCGGCCAAAGCGGCAGTCGCGCGGCTCGGCCGGCGGCGCCTCGCGCGCGGTGCGGCGCAGAATGCCGCCGATGCGCAGCAACAGCTCGCGTGGCTCGAACGGTTTGGGCAGATAGTCGTCGGCCCCCGATTCCAAGCCTTTGATGCGGTCGGCGGTCTCGCTCATGGCGGTCAGCAGCAGGATCGGCACGGGGTTGTCGGCGCGCAGAGCCTGCGTCAGTTCCAGTCCGCTTTCGCCCGGCATCATCACGTCGAGCACGATCAAATCGAAAGCGATCGCCCCCAATTGCTGGCGCGCCTCCTTGGCGTCGGCGGCGGTGGTGACCAGATAACCGTTGTCGGTCAGGTATTTGCGCAGCAACGTGCGCAAACGGGTGTCGTCGTCGACCACCAGGATGTGCGGCTGGTCGGTCATGATCGTCTATCCTCGCGGGCGGGGTGGGGCGCCGCGCGCCGGAAAGCGCGGGCGGTCGGCGTCGTCGATCAGACCCAGCATGACCTTGCGGAAGCCCTCGACGGCGTCGGCTCCGGCTTCACGATAGGCGCGGGCGATGCGGGCGCGTTGCTTTTCGGTCAGCAGGCGCTCAAGCTCGATCCCCTTGGCGGTCAGTTCCAGCAGCCGCTGGCGGCGGTCGCGCGGGCCGGGAACCTGGATGATGAGGCCGTCCTCGACCAACTGCCCCAGCACGCGGGACAGGCTTTGCTTGGTGATGCGCAGGGTCGACAGCAGCGCGCTGACGGTGATTCCGGGGCTGCGCCCGACGAAATAGATGACCCGGTGATGGGCGCGGCCAAAGCCGTACTCGGCCAGGATCGCGTCCGGCTCGGCGGTAAAATCACGATAGGCGAAGTAGAGCAGCTCGATGCCCTGCCGCAACTCCTCCTCGCGGAGGAAAAGGAGGTTCACGCCGCTTTTTATGTCAGTCATGTTGACATATATGCCTAGGAATGTTACTCATTGCAACAGCATTCGGTAACAATCTAACCCAATTAAGGAATCTCTCCCATGGCCCTCGTCCCTTTCGACGACCGCGACGGCTTTATCTGGTTCGACGGAAAGCTGGTTCCCTGGCGCGACGCCAAGGTCCATGTGCTGACGCATGCGCTGCATTATGCTTCCGCCGTTTTCGAGGGTGTCCGGGTCTATAACGGCAATGTGTTCAAGCTGACCGAGCATAACGAGCGCCTGGCTGAATCGGGCCGCATTCTGGGCTTCGAGCTGCCTTATACCACGGCGGAAATCGACGAGGCGACCCGTCAGACGGTCGCCGCCAACAACATCGTCGATGGCTATGTCCGTCCGATTGCGTGGCGCGGGGCCGAGCAGATGGGCGTTGCCGCTCAGCAGACCAAGATCCATATGTCGATCGCGACCTGGGTATGGCCGTCCTATTTCCCGCCCGAGCTGCGCAAGAAGGGCATTCGCCTGAACTTCTCGAAGTGGAAGCGCCCGCATCCGGAAACCGCGCCGACCCAGTCCAAGGCCGCCGGCCTGTACATGATCGGCACCCTGTCCAAGCATGCCGCCGAAGCCGAAGGCTATAGCGATTCGATCATGTTGGACTGGCGCGGCTATCTGGCCGAGGCGACCGGGGCGAACATGTTCCTGGTCATCGACGGCCAGATCCATACGCCGGTGCCTGATTGCTTCCTGAATGGCATCACCCGCCGCACGGTGATCGACCTGGCCAAGAAGCGCGGCTTCACCGTCATCGAGCGCCATATCGAAGTGGCGGAACTGGCCAAGGCGCAGGAAGTGTTTCTGACCGGCACCGCCGCCGAAGTGACCCCTGTCGGCGAGATCGGCGAGTATCGCTTCACGCCGGGTGCGGTGACGGCGGCTTTGATCGCCGATTACGACGCCCTGGTCGGCCGCACACCGACTCCCGCCGCGGCGGAATAAGGCGGCGGGCGTCAGGCTCGCGAGTATCGAGGAAGGGCCGGCTCCTGCTTGGGAACCGGCCCTTTTGTTTCCGCGTTGGTGGGGTGGGAGGTCCGAGAGATGAGTAAGGCTTTTACCAAGGAAACCGACTCCGACGACGACGAACAGCCCGACGACGCGCCAGCCCTGCCGTCCGGGGGCAAAAACTATATGACTCCGCAGGGCTTCCAGCGGATGCAGGACGAACACCGCCATTTGATGCGGGTCGAGCGGCCGCGCGTGGTCGAGGTGGTATCGTGGGCGGCGGGCAATGGCGACCGCTCCGAGAACGGTGATTACCTCTACGGCAAGAAACGCTTGCGCGAGATCGACCGCCGCATCCGTTTCCTGACCAAGCGGCTGGAGATCGCCTATGTGGTCGATCCAGCCCAGCAAAAGGATTTGGAGCAGGTGTTCTTCGGCGCCACCGTGACCTATATCAACGGCCGCGAGGAAGAGCACACCATCACCATCGTCGGCGTCGATGAAGCCGATTTGGAAAATGGGTTGGTCAGTTGGGTCTCGCCGATTGCCCGCGCGCTGCACAAAGCCACCGAAGGCGACGTGGTG
>DATGZW010000465.1:0-8768 GCA_035297005.1 Patescibacteria group bacterium | reverse complement strand
TCGCCGGTCTTGCCGTCGGCATCGACGGCGCCCCGGTGGAACAGCACCTTCAGCGCCTCGATACCGGCAACCACGACCGAGCGGCGCGGCTTGCCGTCCATCGCCGCGACAAGGCCGACGCCGCAGGAGTCAACCTCCTGGTCGGGGCGGTACAGGCCATGCGCCTCCAGATGGGCGGCGTTCTGCTGATACTCGGCGACGAAGCGTTCGCCTTCGGTGCGGATAAGATCGGTCATGGAAGGACGCCTCCGTTCACGAAGCCAGCACGGCGCGGCGCGTGGCCGGCTGCTTGGTCTTGTCCTGGATAAATTGGTCGATGGCGGCGGCGGCGTCGCGGCCGTCGCGGATGGCCCATACCACCAGCGAAGCGCCGCGCACGATGTCGCCGGCGGCGAACACGCCGGGCAGGGTGGTCATCTGGGTTTTGTAATCGATTTTGAGAGTGCCCCAGCGGGTCAGCCCCAGATCCCGCGCGCCGAACAGCGTGGGGACGTCTTCGGGATCGAAGCCCAGGGCCTTGATGACCAAATCGGCAGGCACGGTGAAGTGCGAACCATCGACGGCGGTCGGGGTCTGGCGTCCGGTGGCATCGGCGGTGCCCAGATGCATCTTGACGCAGCGCACGCCGTTGACAGCGCCGTCACCCAGCACCGCTTCCGGGGCGGCCTGCCAGACGAAATCGACGCCTTCTTCCTCGGCATGCGCCACTTCGCGTTGCGAGCCGGGCATGTTGGCGCGGTCGCGTCGGTACAGGCATTTTACCGACCGCGCGCCTTGGCGGATCGCCGTGCGCACGCAATCCATGGCGGTGTCGCCGCCGCCGATGACCACCACATCCTTGCCGGCGGCGTTCAGGCTGCCATCCTCGAAGGCGGCGACCGTGTCGCCCAGGCTGGTGCGGTTGCTGGTGATCAGATAGTCGAGCGCGTCATGCACGCCGGTAAGACCGGCGCCGGGCACGGTCAGGCCGCGCGGTTTGTAGACGCCGGTGGCGATCAGCACGGCATCATGCTTGTGGCGCAGCTCGTCGAGCGAGGCGTCGCGGCCGATTTCGAAACTCAGATGGAACTTGACCCCGCCCTCGGCCAGCAACTGGGTGCGGCGTTCGACGATGGTCTTCTCCAGCTTGAAGCTGGGGATGCCGTAAATCAGCAAGCCGCCGGCGCGGTCGTGGCGATCATAGACATGCACCTGATAGCCCTGCTGGCGCAACTGGTCCGCTGCGGCCAGACCGGCGGGGCCGGAGCCGATGATGGCGACCGATTCGGCGCGTTCGTGCAAGGGGCGAGGCGGGGCGACCCAGCCGTTCTCGAAGGCGGTGTCGGTGATGTACTTCTCGACCGAGCCGATGGTCACCGCGTCATGGGTGCTCTGTTCCAGCACGCAATTGCCTTCGCACAGGCGATCCTGCGGACAGATGCGGCCGCAGATTTCCGGGAAGTTGTTGGTCGCCGAGGACAGCGCATAGGCTTCCTCCAAGCGCCCGGTGGCGGTCAGCATCAGCCAGTCGGGAATGTTGTTCCCCACCGGGCAGTGGATCTGGCAAAACGGAATGCCGCATTGCTCGCAGCGCGACGCCTGCGAGGAGGCCTGTTCAGGAGCGAAGCGCTGGTAAATCTCGTTGAAATCGGTGCGCCGTTGATCGGGCTGGCGCTTGCTGGGCATCGCCTGGGCGAGGCGGGTGAATTGCAGCATTTTCGATGACATGACCACAGGCTCCGTGTCCGCGTGCGGATCCAACCGCTGGGGGAGGGTTGGTCACCGTCTTACGCCTGCTTTCGGCGGAAATCGAGCAAAAAAGTGGCGATAGGTCAATCTTCATGACCAATATTTAGGCTGACCCTCCCAAGATTGCGGAGCGCGCTCGCCTTTCGCGGATCTTCCTTTGGGTAATTAGTCTCATAGCGGCCCTATACCCTCCTTTGTATAAAGTAGCCCCCCTATGGTATGAAGTCCGGCAGCGAGGGGGTAGATCGCTTTGGAACTCCTAGATTTGGTAATTCTCGGGCTGGTCGAGGGTGTCGCCGACATCCTGCCGATCGATGCCACCGGTCATTCACTGCTGCTGGCCCGTCTGGTCGGCTGGCGGGCCGGCACTATTGGCGTGTCAATTCATCTGGGCGCGGCGTTGGCGCTGCTGACCTATCTGTGGCGCGAAGTCGGGCTGATCGGCAGCGGCTTGTGGAAGCTGCGCCGCCTGCGTATCGAACCCGGCTCCCGCTTGCTGGGCTTAGCGTTGCTGACGGCCGCCCCGTGGATCGTCGCCAACGGGCTGATCGGCACGCAGGTGCCGCAATTGACCGATCTAGCCTGGGTCGGCGGCATTACCATTCTGTGTGCGGCGCTCATGGGCATTGCCGATCGCCTGTGCATGACCGTCCGCCGCATCGAGCATATGAGCCCGGCCGGCGCGCTGCTGCTGGGGTTGGTCCAGTTGCTGGCCTTGGTGCCCGGCGTCGGGCGCGTTGCCGCCGCCGTGACCATGGGCCGCCTGCTGGGGCTGGAACGCCCGGCGGCCTATCGCTTCATCCTGCTGTCGAGCGTCCCCGCGCTGCTGGCTGCCGGCGGTAAAAGCGGCGTCAGCTATTTCCTGCAAGGCCTCCGCCCGACCGGCACCGATATCCTGACATGCGGCATCACCTTTGCCTTGGTGCTGCTGGCCGTCAGCATCGCCATGTCGTGGGTGCGCCGCGTCGGTTTGCAGCCATTCACCTTTTATCGCCTGCTGGTGGGTGTTTTGATGGTGACGCTGGCCGTCCTGTAACGTCAGGCGGCATCTGCCGATCCACATCGGGGCGTGTTAGGATTGCATTCGCCCGCCCCGCCGGAGTAACGCCAAGACGATGATGGCCGAAATCGAGACATGAGCGACGCAGCCCCCACTCCTTTGCCTGACGACGCTTCCGCAACCGTGTCAGCGGACGGGCGTCCTCTCGTGATCTTTCAGCACAGCTTCTTCTCGAAGCTGGAGGACGCCTATTTCCAGTTGTCCGAGCAGACCAACGAGCCGGTCATGGTCATAAAATTCGCCAAGAACGAGGTCTCTCTGCCGTTCAAGGGGATCAAGCGCGAGTTTAGTTTGGCCGACGACAGCGCAGACGCCCAGATGCTGGAGACGGTGACCAAGGCGCTGAAATATGTAAAGGGCATCCGTATCGGTGAGGCTCTGCCCAAGGAATTGCTGACCGGCGAAGCGTCGTGGGATCTCTCGGACCGTCACATCAAGATCGCCTATCAGCGCATCATTGTGCAGTTGGTCAACTGGATGACCGGCGGCCAGAACCTGATTACCGATCCTGACGAACTGCTGCAATTGGCCGAGGATCCGCAGACCAAGAAGGCCATCAACCTGGCCTTCGGCGAGGCGGCGGAAAAGTTGGGTTTGGGCCGCGATCACAAGGAAGAGGTGATCCACTACGTCCAGACGCTGGCGCATGAACTGGCCTATATCGAAGCCTTGCGCGACCGCTTTCGCCATATCGAAGCGATGGAGAACAAGATCCAGGCGTTCCGCCGGCTGTATGGCCGCGAACGTAGCGTGCTGGAAATCGCCGACCAAGTCGCCCGGCTGGGCGAACGGGCGGTCGATGATTTCAAGGAATTGTTCCTGGAAGTCGATGCCCAGACCGGTGAAATCCTCTCGGTGCTGCGCAATCTGCAAAGCCAGATCGCCTATATCCGCGAAAAGCGTGACGAACTTTACGCCAAGCTGATGGCTTGGGATGAAATCCTGGCCGAATGGGATGTGGTGGCAGTCAAGATTGGGCCGGAAAAGCCGGATTTGCTGCGCCGCGCATACCACTTCCTGGCACCGCGTTTCATGATGGTGAATGAATGGGTGCTGATGACCAAGCCCAACCGTGGCGGCGACGCGGTCAGCCAACTGGCCGAGGCCGAGAAGAAAAAGAAGAAGGTTCCCATCATGCGGTGGTGAGCCGGCATCTGCGCGGCGCCATGCTGGCGCTGCTGTTGGCGGGAGCGGCGTGGCCAGCGCTGGCCAAGGCGCCGCTCGACCCCAAGGATCCGCCGCCCGATCCGCCCGCAGCCGGCATCATCCAGCAGGATTCCGATGGCCATCTGCCGGCTACAATGCCGCCGCGCCTGATCGGTCCGGCACCGTTCAAGAACCTGCCCTCGATCGACGAAAGCCGTTGGGTGGTGCTGGCCGTGCGCGACAAGCCTTATTGGAAGGCCGGCACCTTTGATCCGGTGCTGAGCAACGCGTGCCAGTTGGGTGATTTTGTTACCGGCTCGCTGAACAGCATGGTCATCCGCTTCATCGCCGAAGACGGCCCGGCGATGCTGCAAGTGGTGGTGCCGACTCACCGGCATCTGCTGTTCGACCGCCGCAAACTGGCCAAGCCGAACGAGACCTATCTGTTCAAGGACAGCGGCTGGCCGAATTGCCAAGTGTGGATCAACGGCAAGGCGGTACCGCGTAAGCTTGATTCGGTGCGGGGAACATCGGTGCCCAAACCCGACCCGCAAGCGTTGAAGAAGCGGAAGGCGCAGATCCGCGGCTGGCCGCAGAAGTAGGGCCGTCGTCGCCGATGATGAGGTCCGCTTCCCTCAGGGCGGTGTTCCCTGCGGCGGCGTGGCGAAATCGCGGCTCCATTGGGCCAGATGCCGGGTCAGTCCCAGGCGCTCGATATAGGCGTGGTCCAGCAACTCACGCGGCTCGTCGAGTTCTTCCGGCAATGGAAATTTCATATCCAAGCACCCTCTCAAGATGCGCAATGGTCGGCGCCGATTTGCCCGGATTTTTAATCCGGTTTCTCGCCGATTGGCAGGCGCACGACAAAGGTTGCGCCGCCATCGGTAGCATTATCGTCCAAGTAAATTTTCCCGCCATGCTTATTGACGATCACATCGAACGAAATCGCCAAACCCTGACCGGTACCCTTGCCGACTTCCTTGGTGGTGAAGAACGGATCGAAGATCTTGTCGCGGATGCCGAAGGGAACGCCGGGGCCGGTGTCGGCAACGCGGATTTCGACGAAATCGCCATCGCGCCGCGTCGAGACCGTGATCGTTCCCAACGGCGGCACGCCCGCCGATTCGATGGCATGCGATGCGTTGACGATCAGGTTGAGCAACACCTGATTGACGTCGGCGGCGAAACAGAGGATCGGCGGCAGATCGGGGTCGAGCTTGGTTTCCAGGCGCGCCACCTGCTTCCATTCATTGGTCGAGACGATGACGGTGCTGTTGATGGCGCGGTTGATGTCGGTCGCCACCTTGGCGGTCGAGCCGGGATGTGAGAACTCCTTCATCGAGCGCACGATATGCGAGACGCGGGCCACGCCCTCCAGGGACTGGCTGGTGGCGATCGGCAGTTCTCCCAGCAGATAGGCCAGGTCGCAGTCTTCGAACAAGGCGCGCAGGCTGTCGATGGTGGCGGGCGGGATGCTGCCGCCGTCCATCTGCGATTCGACCCCCTTCACTGCTTTGTCCAGGCTGACGAAGGCGTCTTGGATGAAGCGCAGGTTGTCGCCGACATATTGAATCGGCGTGTTGATCTCATGGGCGATGCCGGCGGCCAACTGGCCGACGCTGGCCAAGCGCGAGGATTGCAGCGAGTCGCGTTGCGCCTCCTGCAAGGCTTCGATGCTGCGGAAGGAAATGATCGCGGCGCGGCGCTTGCCCTCTTCCTCCAAGGGCGCGCTGGCATAGGCGACGCCCAGGCGCTTGCCGGTGCGGGTGATGATGAACACCGCTTCGTCCTCGATCACGGTGTTGCCGCTTTCGATCACCGTGGGAAACGGGCTTTGGGCGAATCCGACCGGCTTGCCCTGGCGCAAGGTGCGTAGCGATGCATCCAACTCGGTGCCTGGCAATTGCTCGGCCGATGCCAGCAGCAGCCGATGCGCCGAAGGATTGGCGAACAGGATATGGCCCAAGGCATCGACCAGCAGCACGCCTTCGAACAGGCTTGAGGTGATGGCCTTCAATCGGCCCTGGCTCTTGATCAGGGCATCCTCGGTGATGGCCCGACGCTTGACTTCGGCGGATAGCGTCAAGGTCCGCTCGGTCACCTGGCGTTCCAAATCCAACTGGTGGTTGGCGATGCTTTCTTCATATTGCTTGCGCAACGACACATCGCGGAAGACCAGTACGGCACCTTTGAAAACGTGGTCCTCGTGGATCGGCGCCAGCACATATTCGCCGGTGAAGCGCGCGCCATCGGTACGCAAGAACAGACCCTCCGCAGCCTCGCCGCTGCCCGAGGCGTCCGCCAGCGAGGGCAAGGGGCAATAATCCTCGGACCCGCAAAAGGCCTGACGGTAATCCGAGCCTTCCAATTGCCGGCGGGAGGACACCAGCATCCGGCAGGCGGCGGGATTGGCGAAGGTGACGATATTGCTAGCATCGACGCCGATGATCCCATCGCCCGCCGACTGCAAAATAAGCTCGTAGCGCTGGCTGAGCCTTTCGACCTGTTCCTCGCGCTTTTTCAGCTCGGTGATATCGGTGCGAATGCCCACCACACCACCGTCGCGGGTGCGATATTCCTTGCTGACAATCCAGTGACCGCTTTGTAGCGCCTGCACCAGAGCCTTGCCGGTGGGATTGCGATGCTCGGCGATGCGGTCGGTTAGGAATTGCTCCAACTCCCGACCGTGATAGCCGTAGATGCCCCGCGCGGCGGCATCATGGATGATGTCGATGAAGGTTTCGCCGATGATGGCGTCATGGTGGTCAAGGGTAAAAATCTCACGGTACTGTTCATTGCAGACGATGAGACGGTCGTCTTTGTCGTAGAGCGCGAAACCGTCGCTGATTGTTTCAATGGCGTCGAGGAATTGGTGCTCGGCTTGTACCGCCCGCTGTTCCGCCGCCACTTCGCGCGTGATATTTCTGGCGGTGCCACGATAGCCGAGAAAAAGACCATCATCGTCGAAGATGGGGATCCCGCTGGAGCGCACCGTCTGCACCGGCGCTCCCGCCTCGATTTGGATATTGAAAACGAAATCGCGGAAGGGACGGCGGGCGGCCAAATCCTGGCAATGCGTTTCCCACAGTTCCGGTGCGGTTGCGTTGTTCCAGTAGACGCTTCGATCACGTCCGATCAGCGCTTCTGGCGCGATCCCCAAGCGGTCGCGAACATGTGACGAAATATAGACATAGCGGTGATTGGCATCGGTTTCCCAAAACCAGTCCGAGGCCGAGGCGGCCAGATCGCGAAAGCGCTTCTCGTTGGCTTTCAGTGCATCCTCGGCATGTTTGCGTGCGGTGATATCGCGCACGATGCCGATGAACATCCGGCCCTGTTTGCGGAGCATCATTTCTCCGACGGCGAGCTCGATGGGGAAGACATCTCCGGTCTTGCGTTTGGCATAGACCTGCCGGCCTTTGCCGATGATCCCCGCCTGACCGCCGTTCAGATAGGTGGACACCGTCTGGTCATGATGCGCGGCATCCAAACTATCCATCAAGATGGCCACATTGGCCCCGATCAGCTCGGCGCGGTCATAGGCGAAAATCCGCAGAGCGGCGTCATTGACGGTGCGGATGATGCGGTCGGGCCCCATCAAGATGACCGCCTCGCCGACATTGTCCATGATCGCGTTGACCTGCGCTTCCGCGTCGTCCTGAATCAGCGTGTTGGCGGCTTCTAGTTCGGCTTGCAGCAGGTTGACGCAACGGTCGTTGAGCCGGCGCTCGCGGTCGCTTTCCTCATAGGCGGAACCGACCAGCCCGAACAGGCGGTCCAGATCCAGACTGCCGTCGGGACGTGTTGCGCGGCGGAGCTGATGGGTCAGCAGATTATGCATGACGACCGCCAGCAATCATGCGGATGCACTGGACCGGGGTGGCGTAACCGCCGCCCCATCGAAGCTGTTGGACGTGCATCTGGCCTTCCCTGTGCGGAGCCTTATGTCTTTGTCCGTAAGCTTAGCCCACCCCGTACCATTGTCCAGGTTATCGAATGCAAAGCGTCCCGCGCCGCCGCTCGTCAGCCCAGGCTGGCGAGCGTTTTGCGCAAGCTGTCGGCCTGGGGGTTCTTCGCCGCCCCATGCAAGACGATGTCGGCGGGTGATTCGGTCTTGCCGTAATAGGCGGCGTTGTACTCCATGCGCGGTTTGATCACCGAGCCATTGAGGGTCAGGCCCGCATAGGCTCCGGTGGACGACGACCAGACGACGATGTCGGCCTTCATGTTGCTGGTGGTCGCCGCTTCGGCCCCCGACCCCAGCGTGACGATGGCCAGACCGGCATCGACGCCGACCTTGAACTCGTCCGACATGAAGGCGCGGTTGGCCTTGTCGCTGAGCACGATCAGCACAAGTTCCGAGGTTTCAGCGCCGATTTGCAGCCCGAACGACGCCGAGGCCAAGGTGTAGAAAGCCGGGTAGCTCCAGCTTCCATCGGATTGGCGGACCAGGAACACGCCGCTGCCGCCCTCGCCGCCGACGAAGAAGCCGCCCTTGAACAGCGAGGGCACGATGAACACTGCCTTGGCCCGCTTCAACAGGGACTGGGTGTTGCCGAACTCCTTGTCCTTTTTCACGTCGTCGAGCGTGATGCGGGCTTTGTCGATCAAGTCCTGCTGCTCGGACGCCGCCCGAGCCGGCGCGGTCGCCAGTCCCGTCAGCAGGGCACAGGCGATGAACGTCACATGCAGAGCTTTTGCCAGTGTCATCGGATCATCCTCATCGGTTGATGGTCGGGGAACAGGGGGGCTTCGTTCACGACGACGCAGCCGGTCTGACTCGCCCGGTCGGCGGATAGCGCAGCAGGTACGACACCATCAAGGAAATGAGGAT
>DATGZW010000464.1:0-3053 GCA_035297005.1 Patescibacteria group bacterium | reverse complement strand
CGCGGCCCTGGCCGATGCCGTGGCCCTACTGCGCGCCTGCCGCCGCGTCGCCGAACGGGTCGGGTTGAGCTTCCATGTCGGCTCCCAATGCCTGGACCCTGCCGCCTATGAGCGCGCCCTTGACCTTGCCGGTCAGGTGATCGCCGCCTCGGGCGTCGATATCGACCTGCTGGATGTCGGGGGCGGCTTCCCGGTCAGCTATCCCCATGTAGAGCCGCCGCCGCTCGACGATTTCCTCGCCGCCATTGCCCGTGGCGTCGCCCGCCTCGACTTGCCGCCGCATTGCCGGCTGTGGTGCGAGCCGGGCCGCGCTTTGGTTGCCCCCGGTCAGTCTGTGGTGGTGCAGATCGTCGCCCGCCGCGAGGGGGTGTTGTTTCTAAATGACGGGGTCTATGGCAGCCTGTCGGATGCTGGCAGCGCCGTCGGCTTCCGCTTCCCGATGCGCGCCATCCGCGCCGATGGCGGGGCCAGCGTCGGCGAGTTGGCCGACTACATCCTGTTCGGCCCGACCTGCGATTCCGCCGACCGGCTGAGCGGCTTGTACCGCCTGCCCGCCGATTTGCGCGACGGCGACTGGATCGAGATCGGCCAGTTGGGCGCCTATGGCACCGCCCTGCGCACCGGCTTCAATGGATTCGACCAAGCAACCCTGGTCGAAGTCCGCGACCGCCCTCTGCTTGAGACGCCCGGCTATCTGCCGACGGTCGAGCAGGCGGCATAATCAGAAACGACCTTAAGAGAGAAAGTGGGGCACTAGATTGGGAAAAAGCAGGGGACAGTCTGAGATGACGCAGATTACCTTTCCGGGCAACTTGGTGATTGTCGGTTTTGGCAGCATTGGACAGGGAGTCCTGCCGCTGCTTCTTCGGCATATCGCGCTGGATCATTCCAATATCACCATCATTACCGCCGATGAACGTGGCCGTAATGTGGCGAATGAATACGGCATCCAGTTCCGGAACGAACCGCTGACCCCCGACAATTTCGAGGCGATCCTCGAACCGCTGCTGTCGGACGGCGACTTTCTGCTGAACGTCTCGGTCGATGTCTCCAGCATTGCCCTGATCCAGTTCTGCCGCCAGCGCGGCGCGCTGTATCTTGACACCTGCATCGAGCCTTGGGCCGGCGGCTACACCGACACCACGCTGTCGGCCAGCCTGCGCTCGAACTATGCCTTTCGCGAAACCGCCTTGGCCTTGCGCGACGGCGTCGACGCGCCGACCGCCATCATCACCCACGGAGCCAATCCCGGCTTGGTGTCGCATTTCGTCAAGCAGGCGCTGCTGAACATCGCCGCCGACACCGGGGTCAAGGCCGACCGCCCGAAATCCCGGCGCGAATGGGCCGAGCTGATGCAACTGCTGTCGGTCAAGGCGATCCACATCGCCGAGCGCGACACCCAGGTCTCCAGCCTGCCCAAGCAGAAGAACGAATTCGTCAACACCTGGTCCATCGATGGCTTCGTCGGCGAGGGCTGCCAGCCGGCGGAACTGGGTTGGGGCAGCCATGAGAAGGCTTTGCCGCCCGACGGAGCCCGCCACGCCTTCGGCAGCGATGCCGCTATCTATCTGCAACGCCCCGGCGCGGCCACCCAAGTACGTACCTGGACACCCAGCGAAGGCCCCTTCCACGGCTATCTGATCACCCACAGCGAATCGATTTCGATCGCCGATTACTTCACCGTCAAAGACGAGGACGCCCTGCGCTTCCGCCCGACGGTGCATTACGCCTATCACCCCTGCAACGCGGCGGTGCTGTCGCTGCACGAACTGGCCGGTAAGAACTGGCAGATGCAGGACAGCCAGCGCCTGATGGTCGACGAGGTCATTTCGGGCGTCGATGAATTGGGTGTGCTGCTGATGGGTCACGCCAAGGGCGCCTATTGGTATGGCTCGCAGCTGGACATCGATGAGGCCCGCCGGCTGTGCCCGCACAATAACGCCACCAGCCTGCAAGTGACCTCCACGATTTTGGCGGCGATCATCTATGCGCTGGAGAACCCGCGCCTGGGTGTGGTCGAACCCGACGAAATCGATTTCGAGCGCATCCTCGACGTCGCCGCGCCCTATCTGGGCGAAGTCGGCGGCACCTATTCGGATTGGACTCCGCTGGCCGGGCGTGGCCAGTTGTTCGCCGAAGATATCGACACCGCCGACCCCTGGCAGTTTAAGAACTTCCGGGTCGTCTGAACGACAGAGGACGGGGCCAATGGTCCCGTCCCTCGGTTCCCTACCGCGAGATGCTTTCCCATGCGCCTGTTTGTCGATGCCGATGCCTGCCCGGTCAAGGACGAGGTTCTGCGCGTCGCCGAACGCCATAACCTGCCGGTGACCTTTGCCGGAAACAGCTGGATGCGCGGCTTTGACCACCCGCTGGTCGAACAGGTGGTCGCCTCCCAAGGCATGGACGAGGCCGACGACCGCATCGTCGAGCGGATCGAGGCGGGCGACATCGTCATCACCGCCGACATCCCCCTGGCCGCCCGCTGCGTCGAAAAAGGCGCGCGCGGCATCGATCCGCGCGGCAAGCACTACGACAGCGCCTCGATCGGCATGGCGCTGGCGGTGCGCGATTTGATGACCGAATTGCGCGACACCGGAGTCGTCACCGGCGGCGCTTCGGCCTATGGCAAGCAGGACCGCTCACGCTTCCTCGATGGGTTGGAACGCTTGATCCAGGCGGTTCGCCGGGGCTGAATAGCCCTTGATAAGCCATGATCTTCCGCTAAATCAAAGCCATGCCCCGACCATGGGGCGCGCGATAGAGGAACGATCATGACTCCGCAGGAACGCGAACTCATTCAAGGCGTTTTCGACCGTCTGGCCCGCGCGGGCATCGGCGCCAAGGACGCCGAGGCCGAGGCGTTGATCCACGAGTTAACCACCCGTCAGCCGGACGCCGCTTATGGGCTGGTCCAAGCGGTGATCGTGCAGGACATGGGACTCACCCAGGCCCAGCAGAAAATCACCGACCTACAGCGCCAACTCGACGACGCCCGCAGCCGCCCGGCGGCTCAGCCGGTAGCAGGCGGCGGCAGTTTCCTGGGCGGGTTC
>DATGZW010000463.1:0-2662 GCA_035297005.1 Patescibacteria group bacterium | reverse complement strand
GCATCGTGTTTTCGCTGAACACCAAGCCGCTGGCGCCGGGCGAGACCAAGCGTTATGTCCAGCACCGCGTGCGCGTGTCGCGCCGCCAGGGCGTCGAATATCCGCTGTTTACCGAGGGCGCGCTGAACGTCATCGTCCGTCGCAGCGGCGGCATTCCCCGCGTCATCAATATTCTGGCCGACAAGGCGTTGCTGGTGGCGTTTTCCTGCGGCTCGCCGACAGTGTTGGCGGTGCATGTGGCCGAGGCGGTCAAGGATAGCCCGACCTTGGTGGTCGGCCATCGCTTCTCTCTGCCCCACCCATCGAAGCGGGCTTGGCTGATTGCCGCCGGGATCGCCGTATTGCTGGCGGTGGCGGCTGGCGGCGACGCGCTTTACGCCTTGGGGCGGGCGCATCATGCGGCGCTGCCCGAGCCTGCGCCGACAGCGGTGGCGGCGGCGTCCAATCCGCCGCCGGCGGGTAAATCGGCGAGTTTGATCGCTCCGGCGGCCCCGGCCCCGGCCCCGGTGGTCAAGGCCAGCGCGGAGGCGGATCCGGTCCAGGCCAAGCCGGTGTCGAAACCAGCGCCCGCGCCCAAGCCGCATCCGGCTCCGTTGCCGGTCAAGTCCGCGTCGGTCAAGACGCCAGTCGCTCCGGTCAAGCCCCCCGTCGCCGTCGCGACGCCAACTCCTGCTCCTGTCATTCCGACGGCCCCGGTCGCCGCCGCCCCCGTGGCGCCCGCTGCCTCAGTTGCGCCGGCGCAACCGCCGGCACCGACTCCGGCACCTCAACCGGTGGTCGAGCGGGCGGCTCCCAGCGATCCGCTGGCCGCCGTCGGCGCCGGTGTCTATCCGGGCCTGAAGCGGTGATTTCGCCGGACGGGTTGCTCGCCGGGCTGCTGGCGGTGCTGTTGGGTCTGGTTTTCGGCAGTTTCGCCACCGCCGCCTCGTATCGCTTGCCACGCCTGCTGCCGCTGGCCTCGGCGCGGTCGATCTGTCCCGGCTGCGGGCGGATCTTGGGCGGCTGGGATCTGATTCCTCTGCTGTCGTGGCTGCGCAATGGCGGCCGCTGCCGCCATTGCGGTCAGCCGGTGTCGTGGCGCTATCCGGCCATCGAGGCGACGACGGCGGCTTTGTTCGTGGTGATCTGGTGGCGCGCCGGCGTCGATCTCGGGCAATTGGCCTTGCTGTGGCTGACGGCGACTGGGCTGGTGGTCATCACCGTCGCCGATTTCGAGGCCGGCATCATTCCCGACGCGGTGCTGCTGGTGCTGGCGCCGGTGGCGCTGGGATTGCGCTGGCTGACCGGCCAGGACGTGGTCGAGGCGCTGGCGACGGCGGTGGTGGCGATGGCCCTGGCCTTTGCCCTGCGCAACGGATTCCGCCGGCTGCGCGGCTATGATGGTTTGGGCATGGGCGACGTGAAGTTCCTGGGGGTTGCCGGTCTATATCTGGGTGCCTTGCACATGGCCGGCTTCATCATTCTGGCCGGGCTGTTGGGGGTGGTGCTGGGCTTGGGCTGGCGGCTGTCCGGACGTGGGGCGACCTTTCCTTTTGGTCCGGCGCTGACGTTGTCGCTGCTGCTGGGGATTTTGTTTCCCCAATGCTTGGATGCGATCATCGGGCTGCTCCCGTCGTAATGCACAAAAGCCTGCGAGTATTGAAAAATGTCGCATGGGTCGTTTATGGTCTGGCGTTCGGCGCCTGTTTTTGGGGGGAAGCGTGAAAACTGTGGATGGTCGAGACAAGGGTTCGTCCTGGCGCTACACGGCGATTCTTCTCATTGCCAGCGTATTGTGGGGCTGCAACGCTCCCGATAACGGTTTGGCGAAGAAGGATTATCAGGATCTGACGCGCCGCAGCTTTCCCGAAGCGACCAAGACGGCCGGCAGCGAACCGCCGATTCCCGCCCTGCAACCGATCATCGCCGCCCCGCTGCCGCCTTCACTGGAACAGCGTCTGGTATCGATCGACGTGTCCGACGACAGCGTGCCGGTGCGCGAGGTTCTGCTGGAACTGGCGCGCAAGGCCGAGATCGACATCGACATTGATACCGCCATCGAGGGCGGCATCATCTTCCGCGCCCAGAATCGCCCCTTCGCCGAGGTGATGGACCGCATCGCCGAGCTGTGCAACCTGCGCTATACCTTCCACGACAATGTGCTCAAGGTCGAGGTGGATCGCATGTACCACCAGACCTATCCGATCGACGCCATCAACGTGGCGCGCACGGCGGCCAGTTCGGTGGCCACCAACACCAACGTCTTCGAAGCGGTGGGGACCGGCGGCAGCAGCTCGGGCAGCAACGCCTCGACCAGCTCCGTCGATTCCAAGTCGGTCGCCGATTTGTGGGTGGAGGTGGCGCAAAACATCGGCCAGATCCTCTACAACTCCGATCCCAAGAACCAGCCGGTCACCAGCAATGTGGCGCATAACGCCGCCGGCGCGGGCAACCCGGCGCCCAGCAAAACGGCGATGCCGACGCCGGCCTCCATGCCTGCGCCCACGCCCACGCCGGAAGCGACGCCTGGTGCCGGGGCCACTCCAGGTGCTGGGGCCACACCCGGTGCGACAGCCACACCCGGTGCGACAGCGACTCCCGGTGCGACAGTCACGCCGACCCCGACCCCGACCTCGCCGACAGCCGCTCCCGGAGCCACGGCGGGCGATCCTAGCGCGGCCGG
>DATGZW010000462.1:0-2014 GCA_035297005.1 Patescibacteria group bacterium | reverse complement strand
CCTTCCCCACCACGCTGTTGACCCTGGTGTTTGGTCAGACCGGCTTTTTGATCGGCGGGCTGTTCGGGCTGGGGCTGACCAGCTTGGAGCGGCGGCCCTGGTTAGCAGGGCTATGCTTCGGGCTGATGACGATCAAACCGCATCTGGGGCTGTTGATCCCGCTGGCGCTGGTCATCGGCGGGCAGTGGCGGGCCATCGCCGCAGCGGCGTTGACGCTAGCCGTGTTGGGGTTGGTGACGCTGGTGTTGTGGGGCATCGCCCCATGGCAGGCCTTCCTCGACGGCACCGGCATGCCGTTGCAGTTGATGGAGACCCGCAGCGTGCCCTGGACCTTGATGCCGACCGCCTTTGCCGGGCTGCGTCTGGCCGGAGCCTCGACCGGGCTGGCCTATGCGGCGCAGGGACTGGCCGTGCTGGTCGCCGTGGCCAGCGTCGCCTGGGCCTGGCGGCAAGCGGGACCGCTGTCGTTGCGCGCCGCCGTGCTGGTGCTGGCCAGCACCTTCGCCAACCCGTTCGAGTATGTCTATGACCTGCCGGTGCTGGCGCTGGTGCTGCTATGGCTGGGGCAACACCTTGCCAGCCGCCGCCCGCGCGCCTGGGAGATGGCGGCGCTGGCCTGTCTGTTCGCCATGCCGCTGGCCGGCCCCGGCCTCGCCTCGGCGGTCGCGGTGCAACCGGCCGCCTTGGCGATTATGGCGGTGCTGGCGGTGGCGCTGAACCGCCTGCGCGGTCAGCGCACCGCCTTGTAGTAGTTGATCAACCCGTTAGTGCTGGCGTCATGGCCCGTCACGGCCTCGGTGCCGGGCAGTTCGGACAAGATGGCCTTGGCCAGTTGCTTGCCCAACTCCACACCCCATTGATCGAAGCTGTTGACCTGCCAGATCACGCCCTGGACGAAGATCTTGTGCTCATACAGCGCGATCAGGCGGCCCAGGGTACGCGGCGTCAGTTCGGGATACAGGATCGAGTTGGTCGGCCGGTTGCCCGAGAACACCCGATGCGGAATCGCCGCCTCCAGCGCCGCCCCCGACAGCCCGGCGCGGGTCAGTTCGGCGGTGACTTCGGCCTCGGTCTTGCCATGCATCAAGGCTTCGGTCTGGGCGAAGAAGTTCGACAGCAGCAGCGTGTGATGCTCGCCCACCGGGTTTTGGCTGCGGGCGGCGGCGATGAAGTCGGCGGGCACGATACGGGTGCCCTGGTGGATCAACTGATAGAAGGCGTGCTGCCCGTTGGTGCCCGGCTCGCCGAAAATGATCGGGCCGGTCTGGTAATCCACCGGCTGACCATCGCGGGTCACGCTCTTGCCGTTGCTCTCCATGTCCGCCTGTTGCAGATAGGCGGGGAAGCGGTGCAAATACTGGTCATAGGGCAGGATCGCATGGCTGTCGGCCCCGAAGAAATCGACATACCACACCCCCAGCAGCGCCATGATCACCGGCATGTTGGCGTCCAGCGGGGCGGTGCGGAAATGCTCGTCCATGTCGAAAGCGCCGCTCAGCAGCTCCTCGAAATGCTCGAAGCCGACGGCGATGGCGATCGACAGGCCGATAGCCGACCACAGCGAATAGCGCCCGCCGACCCAGTCCCAGAACCCGAACATATGCTCGGTGTCGATGCCGAATTCGCCGACGGCCTTGGCATTGGTGGACAGCGCGCAGAAATGGTTGGCGACCGCCGCCTCGCCCAGCGCGCCGACGATCCAGGCGCGGGCGGTATGGGCGTTGGTCAGGGTTTCCTGGGTGGTGAAGGTCTTCGAGGCGACGATGAACAGCGTCGTCGCCGGATCGCAACGCTTGATCACCTGATGGATATGGCTGGCATCGACGTTCGAGACGAAATGGACATGCAAGCCCTCTTGCCAGAACGGCCGCAGGGCTTCGCTGATCATCATCGGCCCCAGATCCGAGCCGCCGATACCGATGTTCACCACATCGGTGATGCGCGCGCCGCTGGCCCCGGTCCAAGCGCCCGAGCGCACGGCGTCCGAGAACTGCTTCATCTGCGCCAGCACCCG
>DATGZW010000461.1:0-3474 GCA_035297005.1 Patescibacteria group bacterium | reverse complement strand
CGTAGCGGTAACTGATGTCAGGGTGAGCGGGAAGTGTGCCTTCTGCCATCAAGCTGTCGTTGGTGGGGATCAGCAGTCCACCCAGGAGAGCGACCGGAGCGACGATAGCTGCGCCAAACTCGGTCAGCAATCCCAGTGCCGCTCGTCCCATGGTGCCGAAAGCGGTGGCGGTGGCCCCGCCAGTCGTCCACTGACCGCCGCCCGGTCCGGAGAGAACGCGCGGTTCTATAACGTAGCCATCGCCATTTTTTGCCAATGTATCTGCTTTCACCATGCGGTCTGCCGCGTATTCATCGGGCAGGGCGGGAAATGCGGCATGGACTAGCGTTATGGCGGCGAGACACCGGTCGCCCTTGTTAAGGGCGCTGGCGACGGCGGCAAGGTTGTCCATCTGTCTGCGCAGAGGAATGGCGTCGCCGTATCCGGCCGAAAGAATTTTTTCCAGATCGGGCTGCGCTCGGGGTCTCCATCGCCCCGCAGGTTCCATCTCCAGCAGTGGCGTGCCGTTGCCCAAAAAGGCTCCTTCGGCATTGAGGTAGGGGTGAAAGCCATCCCCTTCGGGACCAGCCAATTTGAATTCCCTAATGAGTGGCGCCGTCATGACGAGTGATCCAGTGTTGAAACTGAATCCGAACATAACTGGAACGTCGCAATCTGTAAATACTATATTCGCAATTAATCGTTTGCAAGCGCAGCGTCGCCATTTTCCGGCAACGCGGGAAGCTGGCAATTAGGTGCGAGGCATCCATGAAAATCGCAAATTTTCGCATGAACGGTTGTGGCAAAGTCGCAAAAATTGGTCCTCAAAGGCCAATTCCACGGCTCCGCCCGAACTGCCAGGAAATACCGGAGCCCCGGACGAGCCCATACACCTCCCGGCCCAGTTCCTTCTCGATCACCGGGCGCCACGGGACCAGGGTGAATTCCAGGGCGTTCTCGACCAGGGCGTATTTGCCGGACACCAGGGTGACCGCGCCCTTGTAGGTGCCGCGCAGGCTGTCGCCGTCCTCCATCTGGCGGAAGGGCAGCAGATCGCCGCGCTGTTGCGCCATGGCGCGGCCGACGCGGGCCAGTTCGCGGCTTTCCAGCGCGGCGAGCATGTCGGGGCGGGTGGTGAAGCCGTTGCCGTCCAGGCGGGCCAGCCCCTGCTCGACCAGCCATTGCCGGCGGCCGGTCAGCGCTTGGCGCACCTTGTGGCCGAAGCCGCCGTCACTTACCGAGGCGATGCCGGTGCCGACCAGCGTGCGGTCGAGCCAGGTGGCGCCATCCGTAGTCACCTGGGCGTCGAGGTCGAGCACGGAGAGTACCCGCACCGCCCGTTGCGTGTTGCGCTGGGCGTCGTAGGCAAGGGCACGTTTCTCGAAGTCGTCGGGCACCCGCCAGTGGTCGGCATCGAGGCGTTCGACGATCCCGGCCCGGCGCAGGGCTTCCAGCCGCCGCACATGGGCTTGAACATAGCCCTCGTAATCGCCGGCCGGCACCCGCACCGACTCGCGGGCCATGTCGAGATGGTCGCTCGGCTGGTAAATGCCGTCATTGTCGGCGGCCATCTGGGCGATGTTGTGGTCGGCGGCGCGCGGCTTGGCCTCGGCCGGGCCAATTTCGACGATGCTGCCGGTCTTCGCCGCGTCGGCCTCGCCGCCGGCCACCTCGACGTAATGGGCGCGGCCGTCGATTTCATCGACGACCAGATGCAGGCGGTCGGCCAGTTCGTCGCCGGCCAGCCCCTTGCCGACCAGCCGGCCGACGACCGGCCGCTCCAGGCGTTCGTCGCCATGGACCATGTACTGCTCGGCGCCGCGTTCGATGCCTTGCGCCGTCAGCGCCCGGTGCATGGTCTTGATGATGTCGCCACGCTCGCCCAGGGCGCGCAGCGTCTTTTCCATCTTGGCCGACAGGGTCCAGCGGCCGGGCTCCTGGGACGTCGCCAGCCCCAGGCGTTCGAGCTTGTTCAGCCGGCCGATCAGCAGGGCGCGGTTGACTCCGCCCAGTAGCGATTGTTCCTCGCCGGGGCGCAAGTCGATCACGCCCGTGTCGGTGACCTCGTGCAACAGGTTGCGGTCGAGGCGGGTGAAACGGTCCTGCTCGACCTCGTGGCCGAGGCTCTGGCGCAGTTCCCATTCGCTCTGCGGGCCGAGGTCGAGGGTCATGATCTCGCTGGCCCGGTGGCGGATGCCGTGGGCGATGTAGTCGCCGGCGATGTTGAGGATTTTGCCCTGGTCGGTGACGCCACGTAGGACGATATGGCTGTGCGGGTGGGCGGTGTTGAAGTGATCGACCGCCACCCAGTCGAGCGTGGTGTCGAGGTCGCGCTCCATCTGGTCCATCAGCCGGCGGGTGAAATTCTTGAGGTCGTCGAACTCGGCGCCGTCCTCGGGGGCGACGATCAGGCGGAACTGGTGGCGGTCGTCTCCGCCCCGGTCGAGGAATTTGGCACCGTCGGCCTCGTCTTCCCAGCTCGAATAGAGCCGGCCGCGTTCGCCGTCGCGGGTCACGCCGTCGCGTTGCAGGTAACGGAGATGGGCCGAAGCCGCCTGGCTGTCGGCTCCCCGCATCTTGACCACGCGGGCCTTGACGACGACGCGGCGGGCGCGGAAGCGCATGCCGGTGTCGGCATCGAATTTCCAACCGATGTCGCGCGGGACGGTGGCGGCGAACTTGGCCCCCCGGCCCCGGGCGTTGAAGCGGCCGGTCTTGGGGGCGGCCCCGGTGCGGGTGCCGCTGGGCTTACCGATGCGGCGCGGATCGCCGCCGACACGGGCCACCGCCTGCATGACCTGCTGCTGGAAGGAGAGAGGCCGGCGCGCCCGGCTGCCCTTGGGGGCGCGGGGACGACCCAGGCGGGGCATGAAGTCGATGTCGTCGTCGTGGCTCATGCGAACAATATTTGTGCGCGACCGCTCGCGCACAAGGTAGAGCGCGCTGGCACCATGAATATCAATCATAATCAACGTCTTGCCGGAAACCGTGGCGCCGCCGGAGTTTCGATGGAGCCAGTTTGGCTCCCTAAAAAACAGTGTGCAGACAACCACTTAGGCGAAATAAGGCAGGCTTGCCTTGTTTCGCTTTATCTTGCCCTCTTAATCGGGCATTGCTTGCTGTGTTTCTGTGTCATCGAATACGCCTTCCTTTGTTCTCTTCAATACTACGACCATATACGCTGCGCCTGCCGCTCTTGCGATCCCCGACGCCGGGTGGTCCATGCACTCTTACGGGCTCTGGTCCCGCATCGTGGGGATGGATGCGGGGGCCCACTTCGGCATCGGGATCGGTGGTCGGGCGCATTCAATCACACGCGGTCGGACCGCCGTTCGGCGGCGCGCCAGCAGGCAAGATATCGCGCTCTCCACCCCCATCAGACCCACCAGACACCGGACCGCCCGAGGGCGGATGGCGTTACGTTCCGGGTACCGTCAGGCGGCGGCGCTCACCCTGGTATCAGGTGTCGCCGGGGCACTGGCGGACGACCGCTCG
>DATGZW010000460.1:0-10876 GCA_035297005.1 Patescibacteria group bacterium | reverse complement strand
GACGCAAACAGCGCCTGATCGTAGAGATCGCGCGCGGCCCGGACGCCATGGATCAGCACCATGGGCTCGCTCCGTCCCTCGCTTAACAGGTCGAGGATCATCGCGCGCGGGCTGGAGACGCCGGTGCCGCCGGCGAGGAAGATCATCGGCGCGGCCGAGGATTTCCGCACGAAGAAGCGGCCATAGGGTCCGCTCAGGGTGATGTCGTCTCCCAGCTTCAACGTCTCATGAATATATCCGGTCGCCTGCCCGCCGGGCACGCGGCGGATTTGCAGCTCGATCAGGTTCCGTCGCTGCGGCGCGTTGGCGACCGAGAAGGCGCGCGCCCCCTCGATGCCGGGCAGGGTCAGATTGACATATTGACCGGCCTGGAACTCCAGGCCGTCGCCGGGCAGGCGGATGGTCAGCCCTTTGACGTCATGGGTCAGGTCGGTCAAGCCGACGACGGTGCCGGCGAAATCGCGGACGGGGATGCGGCGGGCGTCGGGGTCTTCGTCGACATCGGCTTCGATGGTGACGTCGGACAGACACATGGCCGTACAGGCCAGCGTCTTGCCTTCGCTCCGTTCGAAATCCATGAGGGCGAAGGTGGAGGCGCTGCCATGATCGATGTCGCCCTCCACCACGTCCACCTTACAACTGCCGCACAGCCCGTGGCCGCAGGCATGGGGAAGCCAAATTCCCGACCGCAGGCAGGCGTCCAGCATGGTCTGCCCTTCCGCCACTTCGACGGTTTCGCCATTGGGCTCGATAGTCAGCGTATGGGTCACCGCATCCCTCCCTTTCGTCAGGCGCGCGAGTGGTTGTAGCCGTCCAGGCCCGGCGTCCAGAAACGGATGCTGGACTTGTGGCCGATGCCGTTTTCCTGGAGCGACTTATCCAGAGCGGGGATGAGCGGCGTCCCATCGACGACCCAGCGGACGGCGGACCAGTCGATCTGCGGGAAGTCCGGATGCATGCCGTAATAAACCGGCAGCACATCCTTTACCAAGGCGCCGAACGGCATGGATGGCGGCAGCGGAAAAGCCAGGGCGGCGCAGAAGCTCAAATGGTCTTCCCAGTGGACATAGACCACTTGATTGCCGTGGAAGTTTTCGATCCGGTCGCGGATTTCGACCTTGTCGGCATAGTCCTTATCGAGGGCGATGACCGCCATTATGTCCTCCATTGAATTTGTTTGTTTGGTAGGGCGGGGTGCGCGCGTTGGCGCACCCCGGTTACGATTGGGTCAGCCGCCGACGCCGGCGCGGTCCGCCATCCACTGGTCCCACATCTTCTGATCGGGCGAGCCGGCCTGGTCGAGATTGTCGGCGCCGATATTGAGGCGGTACCACTTCAGCACGTCTTCAAGTTCGGGGCCGCCGCAGTTGCCCTGGAAGATCTGATGAACCGGCAGCCACGCCTGGCTGTACTTCTCCGGCTCGTCGTCGAAGATGTCTTTGCAGCCATCCGAGCAGAAATGGTACTTGTCGCCCTTGTATTCCGAGACCCGGCCGGAGACGGCGCTCGGATCCGTGTTCTCGGTATAGACCATCGGGATCTGGCAGACGTTGCACAGTTGAGGTAGCGCGTTGTTGTAGAAGCGCTTCCCGTCCTTCTCCATCTGCGCCCACATCTCGTAGCGCGGGCGATAGTACTTATCGAAGGTGGTCGGGTATTTTTCAGACAGCCAATCCATTTCCTCGGCGGTCGGCAGCTGGGTATGGAAGCCAGCCGCTTGGCTGTACTGGTAAAAGGTGCACCAGTTCTGGTGCGAGATATGGTCGGCTTCGGCGCTGGCGATATCGGCGTATTTGGGAACCTTCAGGCCATAGCGGGCCAGATCGCCGAACAGCGAACCGCCGGCTTCGGTGAAATAGATCTCCCAGGCTTCGCGCCAGGACATGATCTTCTTGGGCAGCATGTAGTCCATCATCATGGCGACCAAGCCCAGCACGCGATGGCCGCGCCAGAACCACTTGTCCACCCACTTCTGGACGATCGGCAGATTGTCCGGATCCTGTTCCAGCAGGAACTTGATGACCTCGATGCCCAAGGTCATGTGCCGGCTTTCGTCCGACTGCGCCGAGAAGCCGAAGGTCACCGTCGCCAAATCGCCGTTATAGGCGGCGCCCGACATGAACGGCACGAACAGCAGGTTGGTCAGCACATATTCAAAGGCGAAGCCAATGGCGATGAAATACTCGAACGGGCCGGCGGTGCGCGCATCCTCGAAGAACGATTTTGGCACCGAGAGGTACCACACGCGGTCATGCATGTGGGTGAACTCATGAAAGCCGTCGAAGAACTTGTTGTAGTGGCTGAGCGTGTGAATCTGCGTCTGTGCATGGCGCAGTTCGTCCAGAGACTGCATCTGCGCGGCAACGCGCGGGCCGACGCCGGGAAGATGGCGGCCGACATGGTTGAAACCGCGATGCGCCTGATATTCACAGGGCGAGATGCCGGTCAGGAACAATTTGAGGGCGTTGACGTAACGGGCTTCGCTGATGCCCAACTGGCCGTTATTCTGGGCGAAGCTGTCCAGAACGGCATAGAGCTTGCGCTCCTTTTCCGCCTGATACTTCCAGTAGGATTCCATGGTCAGGCGGAAGGGATCTTCCCACTTCGACCAGTCGTGAATCTTGATCCCCTCGAACTCGGCATAGGGGAATATCTTTTCCTTCGGCTGATAGGTGGTCTCCCAGTCCAGACCACGGGTGAGGAGCGAATAGCGCTGCTTCAGACCCAATTTTACGTTTGCATTCATTGTGGCGCTTCCCTGCTATTATTTTGTTGTAGGTGGTCTAGGCCCAGGAGAGATTGAAGTAGTCGTCTTCCTCATCCAGGTTGCCGGCCATCGAGACGATGCTCAGGTGGATTTCCTGCGGATCCCAGTCGCGTCCCAACCGCTCTTCGACCGAGCTGCGCTTGACGGTCAGGCTGCCCTCGCGGTCGATCTTGACGATGCCGGGATAGGAGTGGATGACCAGACCAGGATTGTCCTCGGTGATGGCGGCGATGATGGGCCGGGCGTCATCGGTGTTCTGCAAGGTGATGGAAACGATACGGGGCATGGACGGATTCCTTGCAGTCAGGCGGTAAGGCCAAGGGTGAGTGCGCGTTTCTTCAGGTCGGCGACCACGGTGTCGATGGCGGCGGCGCCCTTTTGGTTGCCCAGCACGCGGACGGCCAAGGGCCGCAGAGCGGCAGCGGCGGCAGCCGACCATTTGGACAGCCAGCCGTTGATCAGATCCTTGTTCTCGCCCGACTCGGCGGCGGTGATCTTGATCACCGAATCGACCCAGCGGCTGTGCTCGGCGAACCATTCGGACATGAATTCGGTCAGCATGGACAAACCGGTCGCGCCATGGGCTTGGCCTTCGGCGTCGAACAGCTTGTAGACCAGGGGATAGAGCAGGCCGTCAAAGCACAGGTTCTGCGCCACCATCTGTTCGTACCAGTCCTCGATGACCAGGCTGTCTTCGACCAGACGGCGGAGATCCTGCCATTCCCCGGCCTCCATCCAGCGGGCCTTGGCGGCATCCAGCGAGGTGCCGGTGTTGCCGTCGAGAGCCAGCCCGATGCGGCCGAGGATCTGCGCCATGGCCAGATGGTCGGCGGCCGAGAACAGGCAAGGCGCGGTCACCGCCGTACCATAGCCGCGGTCGCACATGTTGCCGCAGTTCATGTTGGCGCCCCACTCCACATGCCGCAGCGGCAGCAGATAGAAGGAGACGGTTTCCCGCCATGCGGGGCTGAGCAGCGCCAGCTGATTGCGCTTTTCGACGAAATCGAAGGCGCGTTCGTTGGCCTGGGACTGGGCAGCGCGGGCGATGGTGTAGTTGGCGTAGTAATACTGGCGCGGGTCGCGCAGCACATACCAGTCCTTCAGGCGGATCTGGGTGCGGCCTTCGTCATATTGCCAATGATCGACATCCCACAGCGGCTTGTAATGGAAGTTGGCCGTCGCCTGGATGTCGAACGTCCCTTCTTCGTAGCGCGAAGCGGGCTTATCGCCGCCCAAGCGGCGGGCGATGTGGCCGAACGTATTGCGGCGTTGTTCCACTTTGATGGTCTTGATATCGATTGACACCGTGTTCCTCCTTACTCTCTGTCGTTGAGCGTCCGCGTCCAGGCCGCAACAGGGCCTGAGGAGCATCATTCGTTCGGGACGCTGTGCTGGTGGGGCGGGCGGTAGAGACCGGCAGGCAAGGCGGGCTGCGACACGCCGACTGTTTCGGGAGACGCTGCACCATCGGGATAAGTCACGATGGCATTGCGCATCCTGCAAAATTCCTCGAACGCGCCAAATGGCATGATCAATTCGACCGATAGGTCGTTGTCATTGATCGAAAAATCGAACTCGACAAATTTTCCATGCCGGATCGTTTTGACGCAGGCATAGCTGGTCAGTAAATCGGCCATTTCGACGTCCCCAGACAGTTGCCTCGGTAGGTTTTTATTTCACCGCTTCCGGCGATTTTGGTTCAGTTTGCTATTAGCAAGCGCCGTGCCATCTCTCGGCAGGTTTAGGGAATGGCGGAATTGCGGGATATTTTTTTCTGAGACAGATATTTCTCGGAATCTCGTCAGCTTTCTGGTGATGAAATGATCACAGCGGACGCGACGGCGGCCTGAGGCTTGATGTTTTCATCAATTGGCGGCCGTCTGGAGTCTTGCGGACGCCCCGCCGGCCCGGTAGCCTAGGTCGATCAACGCATCGTTCGAAGAGACGAAAACGTCCGGCCCGGCGAGCGTTGTCAGGCACCTGGGAGGGCCGCATGACCATCAAGAAACCGCTAAACCTCACACGCTGGGAGGGAGCGCCCGTACCCGCCGACGGCACGATGGTTCCTCTGCTGCCGCAGCTCGAAACGTCCCCTTCGGATTTCGCCGATCTATCGGCTCGCCTGCGCTTTTGTCCCAAGGACGGGCGGATCTGGCTCGACGACCAGCGGATGGTGTTGCTGCATCTGTCGGCCTTGGCCAGCCTGCGGCATGAGTTGGTGAACTCTCTGGGGACGGCGGCGGCGCGCGGCCTGCTCACCCGCATGGGCTATGCTTCGGGCTGCAAGGATGCTCAACTGGCCAAGCGTATCCGCGTCAGCGACCCGGTCGCCGCCTTTCTCGCCGGTCCGCAATTGCATGCGCTGGAGGGCATCGTCTCGGTCGAGACGGTGCGCGCCGAGGTGGATCTGGAGAGCGGTCATCATTACGGCGAATTCATCTGGCACAGCTCGTCCGAAGTCGATGCCCACTTCGCCGCCTTCGGCATGAGCGCCGAACCGGTCTGTTGGATGCAGATCGGCTATGCCAGCGGCTATACCAGCGTGTTCATGGGGCAACCCATTCTGTACCGCGAGGTTGAATGCCGGGGCACCGGCAGCCACCATTGCCGGATCATCGGCAAGCCGGTGCAGGAATGGGACGATCCCAATCCGGACATGATCTATCTACAGCCCGACGGCCTTGCCAGTTTGGTGATGCGCGATGGCGCCTCCAGCCAAGCACTGCCGGTGGCGGACGACAAGGCCATGCCCTCGGGGCTGGTCGGGGCGTCGTCGGGATTCTCGGCGGTGTGCCAGTTGCTGAAAAAGGTGGCTCCGACCAACGCCACGGTGCTGTTTCTGGGCGAAACCGGCGTCGGCAAAGAGATGTTCGCCCGCACCCTGCACAGCCTGAGCAAGCGCTGCGACAAGCCCTTTATCGCCATCAATTGCGCGGCCATCCCGGAAAATCTGGTGGAGGCGGAGTTGTTCGGCGTCGAGCGCGGCGCGTTCACCGGAGCCGTGCAATCGCGGCCAGGGCGCTTCGAGCGGGCGCATGGCGGCACCATCTTTCTCGACGAAATCGGCACTCTCAATCTGGCCGCTCAAGGCAAGCTGCTGCGGGTTCTGCAAGAACGCGAAATCGAGCCGGTGGGTGGAACCTCGTCGCGGTGCGTCGATGTGCGCGTGGTGGCGGCAACCAACGTCAATCTGCGCCAAGCCGTCCAGCGCGGAGAGTTCCGCGAGGATCTATTCTATCGGCTGAATGTATTTCCCGTGCATATCCCACCCCTGCGCGAGCGGCGGGAGGATATTCCCGTGCTGGTGCGGCATTTCCTGGGAAAGTATTCACTGCGCCACGGCCAGACGGTCACCGGTGTGACCGATCGGGCGTTGGATTACCTTCTTGATTATGATTATCCGGGAAATGTCCGCGAGCTTGAGAACATCATCGAGCGGGCGGTCATTCTCTGCCCCGATGATGGCGCCCCGCTGGATGTCGCTCACCTGTTCTCCCCCGGCGGAGAGGTGAACACGCCATTTTTCGGCATCGGCCAGGACGGCTTCCTGACCAACAGCCGCGAGCCTTCCTCCGCGCCCCCACCAACCACGAGCGGCAGCGCCGGCGGCGTGATCGAGCAGTTCCTGAGCAGCGAGCTGCCGCTGGACGCCTTGGAAAACCTGATCATCCAGGCGGCGGTCGAGCGTTCGGGAGGGAATCTGGCCGAGGCGGCGCGCATGTTGGGCCTGACGCGGGCGCAACTGGCCTATCGCCACCGCAAGGGCGCCAACGAAGCGTGACTAATTGCGGGTCGGCGAGCCGAACCAGCTTCCATCGGCGATGCCATCGGCCAGGGTCTCGGCGGACAGGCGGATATGCTCGCGCAGACCCTGGGCGGCGCGCTCGGCGTCGCCGGCCAGGGCGGCGGCGAACAGCGCGTGATGTTCGGCATGGACATCTTGCGACACCAGACGCCGGTCGGCCAGCAAGCGCCGATAGCGTTCATGCTGGCGATACAGTAGCTCGCTGAAATCCTTGAGCCGGCGGACCGGGCAGGCCGCGATCAAGGCGGTGTGAAAGCGGTGGTTGCGCCGTTCCCAGGCCTCGACCTGCGGGCGGGCGTCTCCCGTCGGCGGACAATCGATATCGGCTAGGTTCGCATAGCTCTCGCTTACGCCAGCCTCCCAGGCCGCGCCGCCGGCCTGAATCGAGCGGACCAGGGCATCGGTTTCAATGAGCACGCGGGCGGCGGTTAAATCCTTGAGGTCTGCCACCGAGACCGGGGAAATGCGCAAGGCCGTGGGTCCGTCCAGCACCGCCAAGCCTTCGTTGGACAGGCGAATGATGGCTTCATGCAAATCGGCGGTGGAGACGAAATAGCGCCGCATCAAATCGGCGAAGTCGATCTTCGATCCCGGAGCAAGGCGGCCGGAGAGGATGTCCTCGACCATCTGCTCATGCGGGAAGGCGGCTTGCCAGTTGGCCCGAATATCCGATGAGGCTGCCATAGTATCGTCCAATCCGGCTGTCGCGTCCTCTTGCTAAAGTCCTATCAGATTGTCGGGGCTGCGGAAAGGCGTTCGGGCCCGTCACCCACCCTTGCTACCGTACGGCACTCAGGAACGTCGACACCTTTTCGGTAAGATTCTGCGCCCGGTTCCCCAGCGCTTCCATCATGCTTACCATCTCCATTGAAGACTCGACGGTGTTGGTCATCAATTCGGCAACGCCCGAAACAGTGACGGAGGCCTTGGCCGTGCCATCGGCGGCAACCTGGACATTGCGGGCGATATCGGCCGTGGTGGCGCCCTGCTGTTCGACGGCGGCGGCGATGGCGGAGGTGATCTCATTCATATGGCCGATGGTGGTGGCGATATCCTCGATACAACGCACGGCCTCGCCGGTCATGGCCTGGATCGAGCCGATCTGCGCTGAGATGTCCTCGGTGGCCTTGGCGGTCTGGGTCGCCAGATTCTTGACCTCGCCGGCCACGACGGCAAAGCCCTTGCCGGCATCGCCGGCGCGGGCCGCTTCGATGGTGGCGTTCAGGGCCAGAAGGTTGGTTTGCGCGGCGATGACATGGATCAAACTGACGATATCACCGATTCGCGACGACGCATCGGCCAGACCGGCAATGCGCTCGGTGGTTTGTCCGGCCTCGCCCACGGCCCGGACGGCGATGGTGGCGGCTCGCGAGACCTGCCCGGAAATCTCGTTGATGGATGCGGCCAACTGCTCGGCCGCCGCCGCCACGGCTTGAACGCTGGCGGACGCTTCCGAGGCGGCCTGAGCGGCGGTGCCCGCGCGTTGATTGACCTCGCTGGCCACCTGGGTGGTGGCATGGGCATTTTTGAGCGATCCCGCCGCCGCCGCCGCCATGTCTTGGATCACGGTGCCGGAGTCGTGGTCAAAGGTCGCGCAAAGCTGCTCGATATGCTTGGCATGCCTTTCGCGGTCGCGATGCATGGCTTCGGTGGCGATGGTGGCTTCGGCTGCCTTCTGTGCGTTGACTCGCAAGGTTTCGACCGCTTGGGCCACCTGCCCCAACTCGTCATGCCGATCGGCATCCGGCACCGTCACGCCGGTATCTCCGCCCGCCAGATGCTCGATCACCTTAGTCAATTCGGTCAGCGGAGAAAGGACGCGTCGCGAGAACAGAGAGCCGGCAACGACACACACCGCGACCGAAGCGAGGGCAAGCCCCAACGCCAGGGCCAACCGCAGGATGGCGTCCTGCCTCTCCTCATCCAGGCGTTGGAGCGCGACGGAGATAGCCGCCTCGCGCATCGGGGGAAGGGCCGGCAGCATCACCCCGGTGGTCTGGGCGCGTGTCTCCGACACCGTCAGCGGATATTGGCCGTTGCCATGCGCCGCCGGCATGATCTGGGCGTAGATCTGTTCGCCTTTTTGGAAGAAGTCGGTTTCGATACGGGCGCGCGCCTCCTGCAAGGCGGGAGGGCTGCCGCTTTGCACCACCAGCAACTGAATCATCCGCCACTGTTCGTTTTCCTTGCCGCCCAGTTCCGCCATTTTCTCAAGAAAATCGATGCTGGCCGGTTTGCCGGTAGCAATCACCGAGGCCACCATGACCAGCCGTTGACCCGCCCACAAACGCAAGTCGATGGCGGCCCGCGCCAGGCTGACGAGGCTGGACGCCTGGGTGCCCGACGTGGTCACCGCATGTTGCAGGTCATTCAGGATGTCATTCAGCGTGTTGATCCGCGTCGTCAGCGAACCGGAATAGGACTTGACCAGATCGGGCGATCGTTGAGACAGGGGCAAGGCCGTGGCGGCCGTCGCCGCCTTGCGCAAAGCGTCAATCTGGGCAGCGACCTCGGACGCTGAAGCGCTGAAGCGGCGGCCCTGTTCAGAGTCCAGAGCGGCCAAAACGGCCAGGGCGCTCTCGGTCGTTTGCAGGGCCTCAGCCGTGCGTTTGGCCATGCGGTCCTGAGCGGCGGAGTCGGCGGCGGAATCGGCGCTCAGCGCGGAATTGATCTCGCCTCGCTCCAGGGTGTTCCGTTCCAGCATGCGCGCGACGGCGGCAAAAGCTTCGGTCTGTTGGGTGGCGATAATCGCGTGACGATAGCCGTTGGCGGCAAAAACAAGCATCACGCCTGCCGATAGAAAACCCATCATGGCGGCGGCTGAAATCGCGAGCATGAAAAATGTCTTGATGCGCATGATGGTGTTTCCCGTAAATCTTCCAGGCAAACCCGTACTTTTGGATTAAGTCCTTCCCGACCAACGACCTAGGATATCATTTCTTCGCCGAGGAAGTCCGACAAAAGGCGGACAAATCGCGCCGTATGCTCAATCTGCACCCAGTGGCCGCAACAGCCGAAGACATGCAATTGCGATTTGGCGATCCATTGATTGAGGGTGAGCGAGGTGCTCAAGGGAATGACCCTGTCGTCGCGCCCGTGTAAAATCAGCGTCTCGTGGGGAATGGCGCGAATGTCCGATTCACGGCTCGCCAGGGCATCGACGCCTCTTTGCCGCGGGGCGGGGAACATGGCGGCGAAGGACTCCTGGAAGCCGGGGCGGATGCTGGCTTCGTAACGCAGCTTGGCCAAGTCGTCGGTGACCAGTTGGCGGTTGAAGGCGAAAATGTCCAGCAAGCGCCGCATGTTGTCCAGTGACGGGGTGTAGCCCCAGACGGCATCCAGCCCCGCCGAGAGATCGAAGGAAACGCCCACGCTGCCCATCAGCACAAGACGGCGCAAGCGCGTGGGATGACGAATGGCCAGAGCCAGGGCGATGGCGCCGCCGAAGGAGTTCCCGACGATATCGGCCTGGGCAATCCCCAAGGCATCCATCAGCCCGACGACCTGATCGACCCACAGATCCAAGTCGTAATGCTGCCCGCAAGCGCGCTCGGTATAGCCGAAACCAGCCATGTCGGGGGCGATGACCCGGCAGGATTTCGCCAGATACGGCATCACCAGACGCCAATTCGCCCAGGCGCTGACGCCTGGGCCGGACCCGTGAATCATCAGGACCGGGAACCCCGATCCCAGGTCATGGTAATTCGTTTGGATGCCGTTGACGGTAACGGTCGAGGCGATTTCCGGATTTGTCGCGTTCATCGAAACCTCTTTCTCAATTGGTGGTGTCACACGGCATGGCCCAGCCGGAGCCCGCCCCAATGGCGGCCGTTGACCAGAATGGCGGACGAAATCTCGACCATCGCCAGGGACTGCCCGCCGCCCATGTCCCGCCGATAGGTCTGAATGAGGAAAGGCTTGCGGTTCTGCGCCGAGGCTAAGCCGGCGCTGTCGTTGAAGAGCCGATGGTTGCGGCAATTCGCCGTGTTCCACGCCAAATCGGTGCCTTGCGGATGGGAGTATTTACGATTGTGCGTCGGCAAATAACCATTGCGGTCCACGGCGGCGCAGAAGATGACGCGCGGATCGATGTCCAATGCCGAGTCGAGAAGATCGGGTAGCAACCGATCGGTAAAGCCGACAAAGTTGCTCATATACTGCTGGGGGAAGGTTCCGGGAATTGGACGATAGTTCTCGTCGAATAAGTCCGTCTCGGTGATGGTGCCGCGACTGACGGAGTCTTCGAACAGACGGCCAATGGTCTTCGCCTTTTCGGTGACGAAGCCCACAAATAGAGAGGCCGC
>DATGZW010000459.1:0-9988 GCA_035297005.1 Patescibacteria group bacterium | reverse complement strand
CCTCGCGATGTCCAGATCGGCGAGATGCACTGCCTCCTCGATGGCGGCATTGTTGACCAGGATGTCGAGGCCGCCGAACTTGGCGACGGCATGGGCGACGGCTTTCGCCCATTGCGCCTCGTCGGTGACGTCGTGGTGGATGAAACTGGCGCGGTGCCCCGCCTTGGCAATGCCGACGGCTGTTGCTTCGCCTTTATCGTCGGCGACGTCGCCGAGCACCACGGCGGCGCCGTGCTCGGCATAGAGACGGGCGATTTCCGCGCCGATGCCGTCGGCGGCGCCGGTGACCAGGGCTACCTTTCCCGACAGGCTTGTCAGGTCCATGAACATCATCCCGAAACAGTGTTGTTTCTACGCCCGGCTATTGTTGCCACGCCACACCAGCATTCCATATCAGACTCTTGGGGCGCTGAAATCACCTACTGAAGTCACCTATCCAAAGACGGGTGTCGGAAAGTTGCACATTTGCAAATCATGGAAAATGTTGAAGCCGCATCTTCAAACACATCATCGCAATTTCCCAACACGTGACTGCCAGACCTGTAAAACAGCCGGCGCTAAGTGTTGCCCACCAAGCAAAAAGTATTTGATCACACATTCTCCACTTTCATTTTCTTACTTCCGCGAGACTTGGCGGCTGGCGCGCCGACAGTTTCTTCTTCTTCCCGGATTTCTGAGACGCCGCACCCGCTCCCGTAGCCGCCATGCGCAAGATCGGCTTGACCACCTTGCCGGTCTCCGAATCGTGGATGGCATCGTTGATCCGCTCTAAGGGATAGAAGGTCACCAGCTTGTCGAAGGGGAAGCGGCCCTGGGTGTAGAGGTCGATAAGGATGGGGATGAATACCTGGGGCGTGGCGTCACCCTCAACGATGCCGCGGAACTTGCGCCCCGATGCCATCATGAACATCAGGTCAAGCGTCACCTCGGTACCCAACGGCGAGGCGCCGACGATGCCGCAGGTGCCGCGCGGCGCCAGGCTGTCCACTGCCGTCCGCACCACGTTGGGCAGGCCGGTGGTATCGAAGGTGAAGGTGGCGCCACCGCCGGTAATGCCGACGACCTGCGCCGCTACGTCACGCTTGGCCCCGTTGACCACATGGGTCGCGCCCAGCTTCCTGGCGAGGCGCAGGCGGTCCTTGTTGACGTCGACGGCGACGATGGTGGTGGCGCCGACCACCCTCGCCGCCATCACAGCGCTGAGGCCGACTGAGCCGGCGCCGAAAACCGCAATCGAATCCCCCACGCCGACCTTGAGCGCATTGATGACCGCGCCGGCGCCGGTTTGCACGCCGCAGGCGAGCGGGCCCAGTATTTCCAGCGGCACGTCCTTCCTCACCTTGACGACATTGCGCGGATGACAGAGCGCATAGCTGGCGAAGGACGACTGGCCGAAGAAATTGCCGTGGATGCGTTCCTTGCCCTTGGACAGCGCGCTGGTTCCGTCGGCGCGCACGCCCGCGAAGTTGTGACCGAAGAAATCGTGGCAGTAGCTCGCCTCGTCATCCCGGCAGCTCGGACAGTGTCCGCACGAGTTGTAGGACATCACCACATGGTCGCCGGGCACCACTTCGCTGACGCCGCCTCCCACCTTCTCGACGATGCCCGCGCCCTCGTGCCCCAGCACGATCGGCTGCGGCACCGGAAACATCTGATCGCGCATCGCCATATCGGTATGGCAGACGCCGGTGGCGACGAGGCGCACCAGGATCTCGTCGTCGCGCGGCTCGGCCAGTTCCAGAATCTCCAGCGACATCGGCATGGCAGGCGCGCGGGTGACAGCGGCTTGAATTTTCATGGCGTTGTTACCTCCCGTGTTCTTGGATCCTCAGACGGCGTCGACGCGATCGCGGCGGTCGGCCGTCCATAATTGCTCTAGCCTTGATTCCACTCCCGTCGAGTACCGACTGGCGCGACCGACTGGCGCGCCCCGGTCTCGCGAATGCTCAGAACGGGTAGTGCTGGGCGCCGTCCTCGATGGTGATCCAGCGCAGTTCGGTGAACTCGTTGATCGCCGCCTTGCCGCCGAACCGGCCGTAGCCGCTCGCCTTCGTGCCGCCGAAGGGCATCTGCGCCTCATCGCTCACCGTCGGGCCGTTGATGTGGCACATGCCGGCCTGGATGCGCATCGCTGCCGCCATGGCGCGGCGAGTGTCCTTGCTGAACACCGAAGACGACAGCCCATATTCGGTGTCGTTGGCCGACGCCACCGCGGCGGCGTCGCCCTTGACCCTGATGACGCTGACCACCGGACCGAAGGATTCCTCGCTGTAGATGCGCATCCCAGGCTTGACCTGGTCCACCACGGTGGCGTTCATGATTGTTCCCTCGGCCTTGCCGCCGGCCACCACCTTGGCACCTTTGGCGACGGCGTCCTTGATGAGGTCTTGGACCTTCTCGACCGCTTCGCGGCTGACGCAGGAACCGAGGACGACGTTGCCTTTGCGGGGATCGCCCGCAGGCAGCGCATTCGCCTTCGCGGCGAACTTCGCGACGAACGCGTCGGCCACCTTTTCGTCGACAATGATGCGTTCCGTCGACATGCAGATCTGGCCCTGGTTCATGAAGGCTCCGAACGCCGCGGCGTTGACCGCGTGGTCCAGATCGGCGTCGTCGAGGATCACCTGCGGCGCCTTGCCGCCGAGTTCGAGCAGCACCGGCTTGAGGTGCTGCGCCGCCAGCCCGGCGATGACCCGGCCGATCTTGGTCGAGCCGGTGAAGTTGACGCGGCGGACCGCCGGATGGGCGATCAGCGCCTCGACGATCTTCGGCGCGTCGGCGGGCGCGTTAGTGACGACGTTGATCACGCCTTTGGGAATGCCCGCCTCAAGCAACGCCTCTGCGATCAGCCGATGGGTAGCCGGGCAGGTTTCGGAGGCCTTCAGCACCACCGTGTTGCCGCAGGCCAGCGGCATGGCGATGGCGCGGACGCCGAGGATCACTGGGGCGTTCCACGGGGCGATGCCGAGGACTACGCCCGCCGGCTGGCGGATGGCCATGGCGAAGCAGCCTGGCTTATCCGACGGGATCACCTCGCCGCCGATCTGGGTGGTCATGGAGGCAGCCTCGCGCAGCATCCCGGCGGCGAGCATCACGTTGAAGCCGGCCCACGGAGCCGTGGAGCCGGTCTCAGCGCTCATCGCCTGGATGAAGGCATCGGTGCGCGCCTCCAGCTTCTCGGCCGCATTCAGCAGCAGCGCCCGACGCTGGTTGGGCGACGTGGCGGCCCAGGCGGAAAACGCCGCCGCGGCTGCGTCGGCGGCGGCGTTGGCGTCGGCAACGCTGGCGGCGGCGGCGCGTGTGGCCACCGCGCCGGAGATCGGATCGTGGCGGTCGTAAGTGGCGCCGCCGGCGGCCGCAACGTCCTTGCCGTCAATTAGAAGTGCGATATTCATGTCTGCCTCACCTTTCCGGTTGCTTCCCAATATTCCCGCCGACCGTCGCCGTCATTCCGCCGGCGTCAGCCCCACCTGTTCATTCGGCCGTCGCCGGCCGTCCGCTCAATCGCCCTTCGGCGCGGTGACGACGTCGGGCAGGCGCAGACGATAGCCCACCGGCATCAGGCGGATGCCGAAGCGGCCCTCGATTTCGCCCCATAGGCCGCGCGGCAGGAAAAGGGCGAAAAGGATGGCGGCGGCTCCCAGCCCGGCCAGGTACCATACGCCGGTCTCGCCCAGTTGATCTTGGACGATGAAGAAGATAACGGCGCCGAGTATCGGCCCTTCGAAGGTGCCGAGGCCGCCCACCAGCGCCATCAAAATCATATAGGCGGTCCACTGCACCCCGAAGTTGGTCTTGGGCTGGAAGGTGACCGAAGTGGACAGCCAGACGACGCCCGCCATGGCGCAGCCGAAGGCGGCGAGGATGAAGATGGTCCGCTTGGCCGCGAGGACCCGCACCCCGAGCGACGCCGCCGCGTCCTCGTCGTCGCGGATCGCCTGCACGGAAGCGCCAAGCGGGCTGCGCAGCAGGACGAACACCGCTCCCAGCAGGACCACCGTCGCCACCAGCGCCAGCCAGTAGTTGTAGGCGAGCCGTTCGGCGTGGGAGTAGGCGTTGAGCGCGATCATCGAGGTCCCGGTCTCGCCCTGGACCAGCTTGTCCTGGTTCACCATCAGGTGGAGAGCTTCGGCGACGACCCACATGCCGATGGAGAATTCGCCGCCGTGCAGCCGCAGCATAAAATAGGAGATTGGGGCGGCGAGTGCCGCCCCCGCGACCGCGCCCAAGACCAGCGATGGGTAGGCAGGAACCCCGTGGACCGAGAACTGGATGGCGAAATAGGCGCCGATGCCGAAGAACGCCTGCTGGCCGACCGAGACCAGCCCGGCGTAGCCGGCCAGGGCGTTCCACATGGCGGCCAGGATGATGTAGACGAGCAGCGTCGTCAGCTTGTCGATCACGTTGGCGCCGGCCACCAGCGGCACCAGCGTCAGCCCGACGATGACGACGGCAACGACGAACCCCGACACGATCGACGCGCGGGTCCAGCGCTCGACGGCGACGTCGCTCCGGCCGCTCATGCGTCGATCCCCAGAGAGGTGCGGAGGCCGCCGCGGGCGCCGACCTGGCCGGCCAGCAAACGGGCGGCGAGGATGGCCAGGAACACCAAATGCCCGGTAAGCAGGAACCAGCGCGGATCGAATTGAGCCCCGATCGATTGAGCCATGCCGAGGATGATGCCGCCCAGCAGGGTTCCCCACAGCGAGCCGATGCCGCCGATCACCACCGACTCGAAGGCGAAGATAAGCTGCATCGGTCCGGAATAGGGATCGAAGGTGGCGCGCATGGCCAGCAGCGTGCCAGCCAGCGCCACCGTCGCCACGGAGATGCCGGCGGCGATGCCATAGACCGCGCGCGAGTTGATGCCCACCAGTTCCGCGGTGTCCGCGTCCTCGGCGGTGGCACGGATGGCCCGGCCGAGCGGCGTGTGCTTGAGGAACAGCGACAATCCGCCGAGCAGCAACACGGCAAGCGCGAAGATCAGCGCGGCGAGATAGCCGATGTTGAACTGATCGGTGATCGCCCAGCTACCGAAGGACAGATCGCCAATCATCGGCGCCAGCGACCGGGTATCGGCGCCGTAAGCCTCGAACAGCAGGTTCTCGATGACGATGGCGAGGCCGAAGGTGGACAACAGCGGCACCAGCATGCCGGCCCGCAGGCTGCGTTCCAGCATGCCCCGCTGCACCAGCCAGCCGAACACGGCCATGATCGGCAGCACCGCCACCAGGGCGAGGAACGGCGAGATGTCGGCGGAGTCGGAAACGGTCCATGCCAGGAACGCGCCCAGCACCGCGAAATCGCCGTGCGCGAGGTTGATGATGCGCATGACGCCGAACATCAACGACAGCCCGCACGCGACCAGCGCGTAATAGCCGCCGAGAAGGACGCCTTGCGTCAGGAGATTGATGATATTCACGGTTGACCTTGTACCTTGTCATCCCGGCCGGAGCCGCGGCGGAGGCCGAAGTAGGCCTCGATGATCTGATCGCGCGTCAACTCGCCGGCGCGGCCGTCAAGGACGATGCGCCCCTCTAACATGCAGACGACGCGGGAGGCGACGCCGAGGACGCGGTTGAGATCCTGCTCCACCAGCACGAGGGTTGCGCCGCCCTCAAACAGCGAGTGCAGCGAACGATAGAGCCCCTCCACCACCAGCGGAGCCAGTCCCAGCGACACCTCGTCGAGCAGGATCAGCCGGGGGTTGGTCACCAGAGCACGGCCGATCGCCACCGCCTGCCGCTCCCCGCCCGAAAGGTTGCCGGCCCGCGCCTTCCTGCGGGCGCGCAGCATGGGAAACAGCGTCATCACGGTGTCGATGCTCCAGCGGCCCGGCCGCCCGCTGGCACAGGCGACCGCCAGATTCTCCTCGACGGTCATGGTCGTGAACAGGCGGCGCCCCTCGGGCACCAGCGCGATGCCCAGCGCGACCCGGTTATGAGCACGCATGGTGGTGACGTCGACGCCGTCGAAAACGATTCGGCCCGCCGCGGGCAAGTGGGCGCCGGCGATGGCGCGCAGTAGGGTGGACTTGCCGGCGCCGTTGGCGCCGACCAGCGCCAAAATCTCGCCATCGGCAATATCGCAGGAGACCTCGCGCACGGCCTTCAACAGCCCGTGCCGCACATCCAGCCGATCCAGCGTCAGGAGACTCACGCGACGCCACTCCCGAGGTAGGCGTCGATCACCGTGGCGTCCGTCATCACCGCCTCGGGATCGCCATTGGCGATAATTCTGCCGGAGTCCATGCACACCAACCGCTCGACGACCTGGAGAAGGACATGGACGATGTGCTCGATCCAGACGATCGCCATGCCGCGACGGCGCATCTCGCGGATGGTCTCGACCAAACGGACCGTTTCCTCGTCCGTCAGTCCGCCGCCGATCTCGTCGAGCAGAACCACGACCGGATCGGTCGCCAGCACTCGGGCCAGTTCCAGGCGCTTGCGATCGATCAGGCCGAGCGTCTCGGCGCGCCGGTTGGCGACATGCAGCATGTCGCAAAGCTCCAGGGTTTCGATGCTACGCCGATAGGCCTTCGAACCTCTGTGGCCACCCCCGGTGGTGGCGGCGACGAAGACGTTCTCGAACACGGTCATGCCGCCGAACGGGCGCGGCACCTGGTGGGTCTTGGCGATGCCGAGACGGCAGCGCTGCGCCGCGTCGGCGGCAGTCACGTCGACGCCGCGGAACCGCACCGTTCCCCCCGATGCCGGCTGCCCCCCAGCGAGGACGTTCAACAGAGTGGTCTTGCCCGCACCATTGGGGCCGACGATGCCCACGGCTTCGTCGGCCCCCACTGTAAAGTCCACGTTGTCGAGGACGACCAGCGCCCCGAACCGCTTGCATACACCGACGCCATCGAGGATGGCGCCGGTTCCATGCGAGTCCACGATTCCACTCTACTCAGCTGTTGTACGGACGCAGTTGGGCACCGACCGGGACGTTCTTGTCGTCAGCGTTCTCGGTGATGACGTAGTCGAGCTTAAACTTGCTGCCCGGCTTCGCCTTCACCCACTGAGTGCCGATGATCGGCGTGCCGACGCAGTTCGGCACTGGCCCCTTGGTAAAATCGATCGGCCCGACCGTGGTGGTTACCTTCAGCGTGCTCAACGCCTTCGCCACCTCGGCCTTGTTGGCGGGGTTGCTGCTTCCCTGCAGCGCCGCGAACCCGGCATCGAACAGCGACATGGTGGCGCCAAGCTGCTGGCTCCACTGCTTGCCGGTCGCCTTCTCGTAGCCGTCGGCAATCTCCTTCGAGGGCATCCCGGTGAGGGGCGACTTGTAGGGGAAGGTGGGATGCCAGTAGCAGCCGCTGGCGAGGTTGTATGCGAGGGAGCCGAGCGCCTCCATCGTCGAGGGGAAGAGGCCGGTCTTGGCAATCTGGGCGATCTTGACGGTCTTAGTGTAGCCCTGCTGCGCTGCCTGCCGCCAGAAGGTCGCGAAGTCCGGCGGGATCGGGAAGGTGTTGAAGATCTCGCACTGCTCCGCCTTGAACTTGGCGATCTGCGCCGAGTAGTCGGTGGTGCCGTCCTCGTATCCGCCCGGATCGACGATGGTAAAGCCCGCCTTCGCCAGTTCGGGACCCAAATGAGCGCGGATAGCGTTGCCGTCTGCGTCGTTCGGGTACAGCACGCCCACCTTCTTGTTGGTCTTGACCGGGCCGCTCCACTGCGAAACGTAGCAGTTGAGGAATTCCTTGACGCCGAAGCTGAAGAGGTAGGTCCACTTGAACGGCGAGGGCTCGCCCGGCTTGGCGCCGCGCCCGAAGTAGAAGGCTTCCCACGGCATGACGGTGGAGAGGCTGGGCACGCCGGCAGCCTCGCAGGCGTCGGCGACCGGGTTGACTGTCTCGGGGGTCGAGGTGGACAGCATCAGATCGACTTTGTCGCTGTTGATTAGCTCCTTGGCGAGCTGACCCGAGCGGACCGGGTCCGACTGGGTATCCTTGGTGATGATCTCGACGGCGTATTTCTTGCCGCCCGCAGTGATGCCGCCGACCAGGGCCTTGCGGACCTGGGCGAGGATAAACGGATCGCTTTCGCCGAAGCTTGCCAGCGGACCGGTCAGTGGGCTGATAAAGCCGACCTTGATAGAGTCCGCGGCGCTTGCCGTCCGCGACAGCGCCGTCGGCAGGGTGCCGGCCAGTGCCAATCCGCCGGCGCCGATTCCCGCCTTCCTAACGAACTCGCGCCGCGTGATCGCGGCTTTACTATCGCCTTGCTTGTCGTGCCTACCCGTCAACGTCGATTTTCGCATTTTTTCCTCCCAGTTATAGGAAGGAGCAGGCTGCGCGGCGCATAACCCGGTCGACGACGCGCCGATGGCACGGCGTCGTTTTGCTACGAGTCCGCTCCGTTCCCGATCCCCCTAGGTTCATCGAGTCCCACCGCCCGCGGAAAAGTGGCTGGTTGCCCTTCTGTCCCGTTGGCGTGTCCGGCGTCGGCGGTGCCGATCGCAAGTCGACGGTACGCATTAGCCGGGCGGCCGTCAATTTTTCTCGCTATCGCCGCACAAAATCTAGAATAGCTTCTGTCTGATGGTCACCTATTAAAAAATTGTCTCTAGCGCGGACGCATGCCACGGATACCAACACGGGGTAAGGTGCCGGTCATGCATCATGCGTCCAGGAAAACGGTATCAACCCGACTCAAGCGCTTCGAAAGCTAGGTGAGGGGCACCGAAGACGGCTTGCCGTCGCGTTACGTAATTTCCATCGAAGTCGCCGCGGGCGAAAACGTCGCTAGTATCGGCGGTAAATGCGCCGACTTGGCCACCCTGGCGATGGCGAACCCGCCGGTGTCGGCCGGGATCGCGGCGACCGCGGAGGCCTACATGGACATGTTGGCGGTCGATCGCCTCGGCAAAGAGATCGATCTGCACCTCTACATCCCCGAGTTCACCCGCGTCGCGGTGGACGAGTTCGTATCCCTCTATCGGCAAGCGGCGGGTTGAAGCCAAACGGTCACGGTGGACTGAGCTTCAGCGCGTAGGAGATGAAGACATGACCACCGCGAGCAGGGACAAGAAGTGTATCGTGATTATCTGCAACCTGGATACGCGCGGCGAGGACATCGTCTTCGTCAAGGATCTGATCCGCGGCCGCGGTCACGAGGCGATACTAGTGGACTTCAGCATGGAGGAGCCGCCGCTGCTGGCCGGCGACGTCACCTGCGAAGAGGTGGCCCTGCGCGGCGGCCTGCCGATCGAGACGGTGCGCCAGTACTATCGCAGCAATCGCGAAGCAGCGACCAACAACCAGATCGCCGGCGTCGCCGCCATCGTCGCTGACCTGGTGAAGCAGGGTCAGGTGCACGGGGTGATCGGCATCGGCGGCGCCACCTCGACGCTGGTGTCGACGGCGGTGATGCAGCGCCTGCCCTTCGGTATGCCCAAAGTGATGGCGACCCCGATGGCAGGCCATCCCCGCTACGCCGAGATCGGCGTCGGCACGCGCGACATCACCATGCACAACACGGTGCTGGACATCGTCAAGATGAACCCGCTGCTGAAGGCGCAGATCACCAACGCGGTTGGCGCCATCTGCGGCATGGTCGAGATGACCCTGGGCACCAAGTTCAAGTTCGACCGCCCGGTGATCGCCGTCTCGTCGTTCGGCTTCGCCGAGATGGCGGCGCAGGCGGCGGTAGGGATGCTGGAAGAGGCCGGTTTCGTGCCGGTGGTCTGTCACGCCCAGGGCAAGGGCGACAAGGCGATGGAGGAGATGATCGCTGACGGCTTGTTCCACGGCGTGCTCGATCTCTGCACAGGCGGCGTCATCGAGCACATATGCGGCGGCAACCGCGATCCTGGCCCGGACCGGCTGATGGCGGCAGTGCGGAGTGGCATTCCGGCGGTGCTGGCGCCCTGCGGCCTCGACTTCCTCAGCTATGGCGGCCGGGTCGACAAGCTGGAGGCGACCAAGAACCGGGCGCGCTTCGTTCAGGACTCCTTCCGCATCCAGGTACGCAGCAGCGCCGATGAG
>DATGZW010000458.1:0-15012 GCA_035297005.1 Patescibacteria group bacterium | reverse complement strand
AAGATCTGCACGACGACGGTAGACCAATTATCGCCGGTCGGCTTGTAGAGTGGATCCGCGGCACCGCTGCCGCAGAGTTCGCCGGCAGTCGATACCGCCAGCACCGAAGTGACGCCGCCAAGCCGCTGCAAGGCGGCCGTGATCGCCCGAAAATCTAGGTGTGGCGAGACAAAAGCGATCGCCAGCGGCGACGGCTGCCCGGCAAAGAGAAAGGCATCCACGCCAAGCCCGGCCAAGCTGCCGTCAGTTTCAACGATTCGCACCGGAAGCTGGTCCGTCGGCAGCGGCCGTGGTGTGGATGATGGCGGGCGAACATCGGAAGTCCGCAGGACGTCGCTCGCCATTCGTCTCTCCCCTCCGCTGAGCGTCTATTTTTGGGACCGAAAGCTGCCTCAGCCTATTAAATTTTAGTCCGTTTAACCTTGGGGTGCCAGAGGAGAGGAGTCGGCCTGGCATTATTTTTCCGTGTATTGGCCTATCTTATTTTCAGGCGCGGAGCACCAGCATAGCCTCGGCCAAGGTGATCAACCCGTCATGATTGACAGTGTCGCAGCCCATCATGTCCTGGATGTCTTTTCACGTCTCTGCCGCAATTGCCAACTGCCTGAGCCGCAATCCTACTCCGTCGCGTGGCACATCGGCCTGACGAGAATCTTGGACGTCAATGACTTGAGCAGACAAGCTCCTAGCTCGGTCGTGTGAAAATGGGGAGGGGAGAATGATCAATGCGATGGCGATCCCGACCGGGATTTGAAATCTTTGGCGGCACCAAGTTCAACGGTTTGGAGCGTAGATGGTCGCGGCATTGTAGCGGTGTCGACTGTCGAGAGGCAGGTCGGGATAGTACCCGGCCACGGCAACGCCGATTGGGGCATTGGCCAAGGCCGGCAGCTTGCCGATCAGCACGGGGCGATGGCGTGTTCAAGCTGCGCCGCGCCGTGCGCACCCGCGGCCATTTCCCCAATGACGAGGCCGCCCTAAAGATGCTGTTCTTGGTCTTGAACCGCTCTGAAAAAGAGTGGACCATGCCGGCTCGTGAATGGGGCTTGGCGATGGCCCAGTTCGCCATTCTCTTCGGCGAACGATTCACCCGAGCGATGGTGTGATCATGTTCACCCGCTCGCCGACACACGGAATTCCTGACAGTCCCTTACCATTCGACCCGTCAGGCTAAATCCAGACGTAATTCGGCCCCGCTATCCTCGCCGAAATCGCAAAATGAGGGTTCCGATGCCAGGCCACAGCCAGACCGCATTTTCCTCCGCCCCAGATAGCAGAAGCACGACCAGTCTCTGCCGCGTCGAGCAGAGGCGCCCATGCTGACGACCGCCTGTCCGGCGGCGCTCGCACGGCGCCTAGACAAAAACCATCCCTCCATGCCGTGCGGTCCAGCTAAAGGCGTCGCGTCCCCTTCGTTACACGAGAGAACGAAAGGCCGCCACGGCAGCGCTTGATCTCCTCCACTGCAGCAACCTCAAAAACCGTTTTTCTTATGTGTAATAATCTTGTAGGTATACTCCTAACTCCATAAGAATGACCGTTCCGCGGTTGGGGCGATACAGGTCAATACGGAACAATGGCGCGACGGCGACAGCATCGGATGATTCGAACCACCCCTCGGTCTTCCAGGGCGTTGGGTGAATCGTCGCGTCTGTTCAAGACCGCTCATCCCCGCCGCCTGCTGTCGGCCTTCCTGCAAATCGTCGTCCTGGCCGTCAACCTGTTCGGCTGGACCTTGGCCCCCGTCTCGGAAGCCGCAGCGCGGCCCGCCTCTGGCGTTGTCGCCGAAATGTCCGCCGATACGGACATTTGCGAACATACCGCCGGCCCGCAAAGCAGCCACGGCACCAGCCACGACAAAATGTCCTGCCCGGCCTGCTTTCCGCTGGGCAACGCCTCCAGCGGCGCCCTGGCCGCCGTCGCCGTGGCCGTGCCGGCGCCGTTCGCGCCGGTTGTCGGACGGCAGTGCCTTCCCGACGACCGTTCCGCCAGTTCGGCCTTCCCCCCCTTCCAATACCAGGCTCGCGCGCCGCCGCTGACGGCCTGATCGGCCCACGCCAATCCTGCCCTTCAGGCGCGCTTGGCGTCTCGGCCATCCGTCATCCTCGCGACCCACTCGGCACCCGACGGCATTCCCGTCGCGTCCGCGCATAGCACTTGGTATTGGGAGTCAACGATGTTGACCACGTCTTCCGCTCGCCGCCGTCTCCTCGGCGCAACTACAGCCCTTGCTTCCGCCGCCGTGGCGGTGTTCATCCTTCCCGCATCTTGCCTGGCCCAGGCGGCGACCGCCTTGCCGACGGTTCCGGTCGACACCGCCGCCGATGTCGCCTGCCCGCTCGACAGCACCATGGTCGGCAAAAGCCAGATCGACGCCAAAAGCATCCTGGGGGCCAGCGACACCGCCACCTTGTTGAGCGGCGTTCCTGGCGTGGCGCTGTCCAGCGGCGGCGGCATTTCCAGCCTGCCGATTGTCCACGGCATGGCCGACGACCGCAACAAAACCCTGGTCGATGGCGTGCCAGTCACCTCAGCCTGCCCCAACCATATGAACCCGGCGCTGTCCTATATCGCGCCGACCAACACCGGCCATGTCGCGGTGATCGCTGGCATCACCCCGGTCAGTTCCGGCGGCGACAGCATCGGCAGCACCATCACCGTCGATCCGCCTTCGCCGATGTTCGCCAAAGCCGGCGAGACATATGCGGCGCACGGCTCCGCCACCACCGCCTTCCGCAGCATTGATCGCCAGATCACCACTGGCGGCGACATCACCGCGGCGACCCAGGATGTCAGCCTGGGCTATAGCGGCTCGTGGACGCGGGCCCGCGATTCCCACGACGGCGACGGCGACCGCATCCTGGCCAGCAGCTTCGAAAGCCAAAGCCACAACGCCACCCTGGCGGCGCGCGGCGGCGACAGCGAAGTGGTGGTGCGCGGCGGCCATCAGATCACGCCCTATGAGGGCTTTCCCAACCAGCGCATGGACCTGACCGGCAACACCAGCAACTATTTGAACCTTGGCTATGACGGCGATTTCAACTGGGGCAAGCTCGACGCCAAGGTCTATTGGCAGAACGCCAAGCATGAGATGAACTTCCTCGGCGAGCGCAACTCCATGATGCCGATGCCGATGAATACCGACGGCACCGATGCCGGTTATTCGCTGAAGGCCGAACTCCCCGTCACCAAGGACGACACCCTGCGCCTGGGCAACGAGTATCACAGCTATCGCCTGTCCGATTGGTGGCCGCCGGTGAAGGGCGTCTATCCGTCGATGGGGAATAACACCTTCCAGAATATCAACGAAGGCAGCCGCGACGTGCTGGGCACCTTTGCCGAGCTGGAAAAGAAGTGGACCCCGGCCTGGACCAGCGTAGTCGGAGTCCGCAATGACATCGTGTGGATGAACACCGGAGACGTCGCCGGCTACAGCAGCTGCAACAGCGGCTCGGTCAGCATGATGAACCCCATGATGTCGACCTGCAGCCAAGCGCCGGGCGGCCTCAATTACGCCCGCGATTCCGCCGCTTTCAACGCGCAGAACCACCAGAAGACCGACACCAATTTCGATGTGACGGCGACCACCCAGTACGAAGCATCGACCATCAACACCGACGAAGCCGGCTTCGCCCGCAAGACCCGCTCGCCCAATCTGTACGAGCGCTATGCATGGTCCACCGGCACCATGGCGTCGAGCATGATCAACTGGACCGGCAACGGCGCCGACTATGTCGGCAACATCAACTTGCGCCCGGAAACCGCCAACACCGCCAGCGTCAGCACCGGCTGGCACGATGCCGCCCGCCAGGATTGGGACGTCAAACTCACTCCCTATTACACCTATGTGCAGAATTATATCGGGGTCGATAAACTGATATTGGGGGTCACTCCCGGCGTCAATCAGCTGCAATTCGCCAATCACGACGCCCAGCTGTTCGGCTTCGACCTGTCGGGCAGCAAGTCGCTGGTCAAGGGTGCGGCCTATGGCGATTTGGACGTTTCCGGCATCGCCGGCTTCGTCAAAGGCATGCAGGTCAACAACGGTAACAGCCTGTACCACATGCAGCCGATCAACGCCGATATCAGCCTGAACCATCATCTGGGCAACTGGGCCAGCACCGCCGAAGTTCGGATGGTCGATAACAAATCGGTGACCAATCCGTTGCAGAACGAGCAAATCACCCCCGGATTTGCCGTCCTGAACTGGCGGACGTCGTACCAGTTGGAGAACATCACCTTTGCCTTCGGCATCGATAACCTGCTGAACAAGCAGTACTACGATCCGAATGGCGGGGCCGATGTCGCGGCCTGGCGCGCCGCTGGCACCGCCTATGACAACACCCATACCATGGACGCCCTGCCCGCTTCGGGCCGGTCGTTCAATGCCGGGGTCACCGTGAAGTTCTAATGTCCCAACACGGGGATCCTCAGCTTGCCGACGCCCAAGGAGACGAGAGTCTCCTTGGGCCGTTGGCGTTCGAGGCTGATCTTCGACCATGGTCAGCAAGTCGCAAGGCTGTCGCCGATCCGCACCGATCTTTCAGCGCGGCGGTATCCCTTGCCGCCCACGCCGCCGCCTTGGTCTGGCTGCTGCACGCCGCCGCCCCTGCACCGGCGGAGCCAGCCGGCCTCATCGCCGTGGAAATCGTCGCCGCCGCCATCCCCGAAGCCGAAGCGCAACCCGAACCGGCCCCGCCAATCCCCGCCAAAGCCGAACCGCCAAAGCCCGTGGAGCCGCCGCCGCTCCCCAAACCAATTCCGCCGCCCAAACCGGTGGCCAAGACTCCGCAGACGCCCAAGCCGGTCGCACCGGTCGCACCGCCCAGCGCAGTCATCACCGCCAGCGAAGAGCCCGCCACCACTGCCCCGGCTGTTTCAACTCAAACCGCGCCGGTCGCACCGGCGGCGGCGACCGAGGACGATTTGCGCCTCTACGGGCAAACCCTGTGGACGCGCATCATCGATCACAAACCCAGCCATGTCCGCCGCCAAGGCAGGGTGCATCTGAGCTTCACCCTCGCCCGCGACGGCCAACTGGTGGCTTCCGCCGTCGCCGCGTCGAGCGGGTCCGACCTCCTCGACCAAGCGGCGCTGGCCGCCCTGCGCGAGGCTGCCCCATTCCCCCCGCCGCCCGAAGCCGTGGCGGATCGGCAATTGACTTTTTCGATACCGTTCGAGTTCCGCTGAGCTGTTCGCATAGAAAACAGAAATGCTGTTCCGTACCCGTCTGCACGCTCTGTTCATCGCCGTTGTCGCCTGGGGTTTCCCAGCGCATGCGGCAACCGTACTCGACGAAACCACCCTCGTTCTCGACGGGACCGGCGAAACCCTGTCGCTGCGCCATCGTGCGCTACTCAGCTAACGAAGTGGTTCTGTTCCTTGAGCCCTACAGCGTCCCCGCCGCCGCCGCCTTCGATCTTCCGGGCTATTCCTGGATGGAGCATCTGGCCGAACGCGGCTACGACACTTGGGCTTTGGATTTCCGTGGTTTTGGGCGGTCTTCCCGCCCTGCGGCAATGGACCTGCCGCCGCAAGACAACCGGCCGGTCATCCGCTCCGCCGAGTCCATGGTCGATCTGGCCGCCGCGATCGCCCATATCCGTAAGCTGCGCCACGTGGATAAAATCACCCTGGTCGGCTGGTCCTATGGATCGGTTATCGCTGGCAAATATGCCGCAGAAAAGTCGAACGAAGTCGGAAAACTGGTGCTCCTCGGGGCGATGCATGCGTTTTCCTTGCCGGCCATGACCAAGCCATTCGAGAACAAGGACCCCAGTCCTCGGCGGCAACCGCGCCGGCCGTCAGGAGGGTGGCGAGAACGGCAACGGCGATGGGTTTGAGAGACGGCGGCATGGATCGCTCTTCCACGATACAGGTGCGAGGCCGCTGATCATACCTCAAGACCAGTTAATGGAACGGTCCAAGGACTGTCTAGCCCTCACGCGTTCACGCCCTTGCTAAACGTTATGATATAACATAACACTATCTGGCTTCCGGCGCCGACCGGACACCAGCCCTCGCCCTTTTTTGGGCGACGTTCAGGAGACGCCGACATGTGGACCCCGCTCAAATCCATCGCCCTTGCCGCCACCCTCGCCATGACCTGGGGCGGTTCGCTTCAGGCGGCCGAACCGCTGAAGGTGGTGGCCACTTTCAGCATTATCGGTGACCTGGTGAAGCAGGTGGGCGGCGACGCCGTTCAGGTCACCACCCTGGTACCGCCGGGTGGCGACGCCCACACCTACGAGCCGACTCCGAACGACGCCAAGGGAATCGCCGGCGCCAATCTGGTCGTCGTCAACGGTTTGCATATGGAGGGCTGGCTGGACCGGTTGATCGCCGCCTCGGCCACCAAGGCGCCGATCGCCGTCGCCAGCAAGGGCGTCAAGCCGCAAACCATGGAAGAGGAAGAGGCCGGTGGCGGCAAGGCCAAGGTCGTGACCGATCCCCACGCCTGGCAAAATTTGGCCAATGGCCAGATCTATGTCCGCAACATTGCCGACGCCCTGACCAAGGCCGATCCGGCCAACGCCGCCGGCTACCGGCAGCGGGCCGACGCCTACACCAAGGAGCTCAAAGACCTGGACGCCTGGGTCCGCCAGCAGGTCGCCCAGGTGCCGCCGGCCAAGCGCAAGATCATCACCTCGCATGACGCCTTCGGCTATTTCGGCAAAGCCTATGGCGTCACCTTCCTCGCTCCGGTCGGTATCAGCACCGAAAGCGAGCCGACCGCGGCCGGGTTGGGGCAACTCTCCGACCAGATCAAGAAGGAGGGGATCAAGGCCCTGTTCATCGAAAACATGACCGACCCCCGCCTGATGGAAACGCTGGCCAAGGAGAGCGGCGCGGTCATCGGCGGCACCGTCTATTCGGATTCACTGTCCGAGGTTGATGGCCCCGCCGGCACCTACGTCACAATGTTCCGTCACAATGTTCCGGCCTTCGTCGCCGCCATGCAAAAGAACTGACCAAAAAGAGGCCGCTCGCCATGGGGGTGATTGGGCCCAATTGGCGAGTCGGTTTTTCAAATACAAATGCAACGTTATATCGTACCATTCAGGAGATTGAGATGAGGCTGATCACGGCCGTCGCCGGCATGACCCTCACGCTGGCCAGCATTCCGGAAGCGTCGGCCCAACAGGCCACCATCGAGGGAAATATTCATGATTCCCTGGGACGGCCGATCGCCGGTGCCAGCATCGTGTTGGAGGCAAGCGACGGCAAGCCGCTGGCCAGCACGACCGGCGACACGGCCGGGCATTTTATCCTCAAGGGGATTGTGCCCGGCACCTATGCGATCATTGCCACCAAGAGCGATTTCGAGACCGCGACGGCCATCGTTTCGGCCGGAGCGACCGGAACGGCCAAGACGGAATTGGTGCTGCAATCCCATGCGGCGTTGGACATGGCGATGGTCGCCAAGAAACTCGACGAGGCGCGCAACACCCTGTCGCCGCAGACCGGCACCAACGCCTATGCCATCGACAGCAAGGCCATCGACGACTTGCCGCAGGGCTCCAACACCGCGTTCAACCAGGTGATGTTGCAAGCCCCAGGCGTGGCTGAGGATTCCGCCGCGTCGGGATTGCGGCATATTCGCGGCGAGCATGCCAACGTGCAGTACCGCATCAACGGCATCCTGCTGCCCGAGGGCATCAGCGGGTTTGGCCCGGTGCTCGACAGCAGCATCGTCGATCGCATGCAACTGCTCGACGGCGCCTTGCCGGCGCAATACGGCTACCGGACCGCCGGCATCGTCGATATCCAGACCAAGAGCGGCGCCTTCGATCCGGGCGGACGCGTCGGCTTGACCAGCGGCACCAACGGCACTTGGCAACCCTCGGCGCAATATGGCGGCAATGCCGGGGCGCTGAACTACTTCGTCACCGGCGACTTCCTCAGTTCGGAACAGGGAATCGAGGGGCCGACCTCGTCGATGCGACCGTTGCATGACGACACCCAGCAAGGCAAGGGCTTCGGCTATTTCTCCTATCTGCTCAACCCGACCAACCGGCTCAATGTCGTGCTTGGCTCGTCGGTGTCGGAGTATCAGGTTCCCAACAATCCCGGCCAACAGCCCAGCTATGACCTGACTGGAGCCTCCGTGGTTCCGTCCGCTCAGCTCAACGAAAACCAGCGCGAGGAGAACCATTACGCCACCGTCGCCTTGCAGGGGACAAACGGCGATTTCGACTACCAGTTGGCTCCCTATGCCCGCTATTCCCTGCTGCACTTCACCCCGGATGCGGTGGGCGATCTGCAATACAATGGCGTCGCCTCCAATGTCGAGCGCACCGACGTCGCTCTCGGCCTGCAAGGCGACGGCAGCTATCGTGTGAACGAGAGTCACACGCTGCGCAGCGGTTTCGTCACCCAGCACGAGAAGGCCAACGCCGACAACAGCTCGTCGGTCTTCCCGGCCACGCTGAACGCCGACGGCAGCTACACCCAGACTTCGAACGCGCCGCAAACCATCGTCGACGACAACAGCAAGACCGGAATGCTCTATGGCGTCTATCTGCAGGACGAATGGAAGCTGACGCCCAAGCTGACGATGAATTACGGCGCCCGCTTCGACGCGGTGAACGCCTATGTCGATGAGACGCAACTGAGCCCGCGTCTCGGCTTCGTTTACGAGGCCACCAGCGCCACCACCCTGCATGCCGGCTATGCCCGCTATTTCACCCCGCCGCCGATGGAACTGGTCGCCCCGGGTTCGGTGGCCAAGTTCGCCAACACCACCAACCAGCCGGCGGTCGGCACCGACGATCCGGTCCGCTCGGAACGCTCGAACAGTTTCGACGTCGGGGTGAGCCACAAGCTAACCGACAAAGTCACCCTCGGCTGGGACAATTACTATAAGCAGGTGCACGACCTCCTCGACGAGGGGCAATTCGGCCAAGCGCTGGTCCTGACGCCCTTCAATTACGCCCAGGGCCGTATCTACGGCTCCGAAGTGACGGCGTCCTATACCGGCAAGACGGTCAGCGCCTATGCCAATTTCGCGGTCTCCAGCGCCATGGGCAAAGACATCATCTCCAGCCAGGAAAGCTTCACCGATCCATCCGAGCTGGCCTATATTTCCAACCATTGGGTCCATCTCGACCACGACCAGACCTACACCGCCTCGGCGGGAGCCTCTTACCAGATCCTGCGCGACACCCGAGTCGGTCTGGATGGCGTCCTCGGCAGCGGCTTGCGCGACGGCTTCGCCAACACCGGCCATTTGCCGCTGTATGCCGCCGTCAACGCGGTGGCCACCCAGCATCTCGACGTCGGCGGCGACAAGGGCGTCGATCTGCGCTTTACCGTCATCAACCTGTTCAACAGCGACTATGAACTGCGCAACGGCACCGGCATCGGCGTCGGCGCCCCGCAATGGGGGCCGCGCATCGGCTTCCTTGCCGGTCTGAGCAAGGCCTTCTGAGCATGGAACAGCATTTTCTTGCGGTCGTGGCGGGCCTGCGGGCCGGCGGGTTCTTTATCTACCCGCTGTTGGCGGTCGGCCTCATCGGGGTCGCCTGCATCATCGACCGCGCCTATGTGTTCCTGCGCTGCACCCGCCTGCCATCGCCCTTGGCCGGACATTTGGCCGATCCGCATTTCGCCTGGGACGGCTTTCACCAGATGCTGACCCAGGCGGCCCCGCACAGCGGCTATGTGCGCTTCTTCCGGGCCATCGCCGCCAATGCCGACCGGCCGGTGTGGTGGATCGAGACTCGCGCCGCCGACGCGGCGGCGCAGCTCGAACGCCGCCTCGACCAGGGGCTGTGGGTTCTGGAAACAGTGGTGACGGCAGCCCCGTTGCTGGGCTTGCTGGGCACCATCTCGGGCATGATCGCCGCCTTCCGCCTGTTCGGCGGCAGCGGCGCCGTCGATCCCGGCGCGGTCACCGGTGGAGTCGCCGAGGCGTTGATCGCCACCGCCATCGGCATCGTCATCGCCCTGCTGGCCCTGGCCGCCTACAACTTCTTCAGCCACCGCCGTGCCGTGGTGCTGGATGAGATGGAACGGCTGGGCACCCGCCTGATCGACCGCATCCGCCTGGACCGGGAGGGCACCGCATGAAGCTGCGTCCATCCCGCACCCGCCGTCGCGGGCGCATCGAAATCATCCCGATGATCGACGTCATGTTCTTCCTGCTGGCGACCTTCATGCTGGCGTCGCTGGCCATGCAGAACCTGCACGCTCTGCCGGTCAACCTGCCGCAGGGCAGCGCCCAGCCGCTGCAGGAGGCGCATCCGCTGACGCTGACGGTGACCCGCGACGGCAAGCTGCTGATCAACGAGGACGAAGTGACGCTGGACGGCTTGGCGAGCATGGTCGCCCCCCGCTTGGCGACCGACAGAACCGTCATCGTCAATGCCGACACCGACGCCCCCAACGGCGTCGTGGTCCAGGCCATGCTGGCGGCGCGCACCGCCGGGGCGGAAAAATTCCTGTTCGCCGTCCGCCGGAAATGACTCCCAAGGGTGAGATGTGGCGACGGGCCGCCGTGGTGACGGTTGGCACGACGACGGTGGTGATTCTGGCCGTGGCGACCGTGATGCTGCTTCCCGTCCGCCCGCCGGAGCCCCCCGCGCCGCCGCCGCTGACCATCGAGGCCGGCGTGCTGGAGTTGCCGCTTCCATCGACGGCATCGCCAGCGCCACCCCAGGCCGAATCGCCGTCCCCGCCATCCCCGGTCGAGCCGCCGCGCCCGCGCGCACCGGAGCCTGCCGCCAAGCCGAAGCCGCCCAAGCCGCACGCACCAGCGAAGGCCGTCAGTCCGCCGCGTCAGGAGTCTCCGGCGCCGACAGAGGCGGCTCCTGCGCCAGCACCGCCGGCCGAGGCGGCCCAGAAAGAGGGATTGCCGGGCGGCACCGGCGCCGCCCGCGCGATCTTCCAGCCATCGCCGATCATCCCGCCAGAGCTGCGGCGGCATGCCCTGTCGGTGGTCGCGGTGGTCCGCTTCACCATCGCCCCCGATGGCTGCGCCAGCGCCGAACTGGAGGACTCCACCCCGGACCCCCAGTTCAATCAAGTGCTGCTGGACACCTTTCGCCGCTGGCGGTTATTCCCCGCGATGCAGGAGGGCAAGCCGATCGCCTCCACCCTGGTCCTGCGCGTGCCGATCCGGGTGGAATGAACGCCATACTGCGGGCCAGGCCTCCCTGGCCGCCAACACAGGTGTCGGAGCGATCGCCCAGTTCCACCTGTTCTTCGACGACATCTATCCCCACAGTCTGGGAAAACCGATGTTCTAGGAGGTCGCATGATCCGCAAACTTTGCCTGGCCAGTCTCCTGTCCCTGCTGGCGACGGGGCCGGCCTGGGCGCATGCCCACCTGCAAGCGGCGGTCCCGCCGGTGGGCAGCGTCGCCACCGCCGTGCATGACATCCGTCTCAGCTTCAGCGAGGGAGTGGAGCCGAAATTCTCCACCATCACCCTGAGCACGGCGGCGGGGCAGCCGGTCACCGCCCCGGCCGCCACGGTCGATCCAAAAGACGCCAGCATCCTGGTGCTGCATCTGGCCGCCGACCTGCCGCCCGGGGCCTATAAGGTCAAGTGGGCGGTGGTGCCGGTGGACAACCGCATGGTCCCTGACGCCGAGACTGAAGCGACCGGCTGCGCACCCGCTGCGCTGGCTGACCCTCAGCCTGACGGTGGAAACCTTGGTCGGAATTCTGGTGTTGGGCGCCGCTTTCGCGTTGGGGAATTCCGAACCACCGCGATCATTCGGACCAGCAACCCATTATGCCAACGGCCAAATTGCCTCCCCTCATCGCCCCCCTCCCTCGCCATCCATGATGCCAAGTTTGGCCACGCCATGGCGCTGGGCGGCGGCGAGAACAGCCGCGACCTGCCGGTAAGGCGCATTGGGGTCGGCGCGTAGATGCAGTTCGGGCTGCTCGGGAATGGCTGTCAATGCCTGAAGGCGCACCTCCAGGTCCGGTGGATCGGCGATGATTTGACCATCCCAGCGCAAGGAACCATCGGCCGCCACCTCGATGGTGACCGCCGGGGGCGGCGTACTGGCCACCATCGCGCCGTTGGGTAAGTCGAGCTTCACCGCATGGGTCTGCACCGGGATGGTGATGATCAGCATGATCAGCAGCACCAGCATGACGTCGATCAGCGGGGTGGTGTTGATTTCGGCGAGAATGCCGGGACCGTCTTCATCGTCGGGACGGCCGATATGCATGGCCATGGCTTGGCACTCCTGACAGGTCAGCCGCCGTGGGGCGGGGGCTCGGTGATGAAGCCGAGTTTGGCGATGCCGGCGCGCTTGGCGGCGCTGACCACCTTGCCGACCGGCTCGAAGCGCCCGTCGCGGTCGCCACGGATGGCGATCTCCGGCTGCGGGTCGAGCGTTGCCGCCGCCGCCAGCCGCTCCGCCAGGGCGCCATCATCGGCCAGCGGCGTGTCGTTCCAAAAGACGTGGCCGTCACGGTCCACGGCGATGGTGATGCCATGCGGTGGCATCTGGCTCGGCTGGCTGGCTTCCTGCGGCAGATGAACCGGCACCGTGCGGATCACCACCGGAATGGTGATCAGGAAGATGATCAACAGCACCAGCATCACATCGACCAGGGGCGTGGTGTTGATCGCCGACAGCACCTGATCGTCGTCGCCGTCTTCGAAGAAGGACAGGCTCATGCCGCAGCCGCTTTGCGCGGCGTGCCCTGCGTCAGTTCCTTGGCCGAACTGCCGCACAGCAGCACCGAATGGACGTCGGAGGCGAAGGCGCGGATTTTGTCGATGGCCTGCTTGTTGCGGCGCACCGCCCAGTTGTAACCCAGCACCGCCGGAACCGCGACCGCCAGCCCCAGCGCCGTCATGATCAAGGCCTCGCCCACCGGGCCGGCAACTTTGTCGATGGAGGCTTGCCCGGCGATGCCGATGGCGGTCAGGGCGTGATAGATGCCCCAAACGGTGCCGAACAAGCCGACGAAAGGCGCCGTCGAGCCGACCGTCGCCAGCACGGTCAAGCCGTCTTGCAGCTTGCCGGTGATTTCGCCGACCGACCGCTGCATCGACATGCCGACCCAGGTGTTAAGGTCGATGCGTTCGGCCCGCATGCCGTCGTGATGTTCGACCGCGCGCGATCCGGTGGCGGCGATCAGACGGAACGGACTGTCGGCGGTCAGGGCCGCCGTGCCCTCGACAATCGAGTCCGCCGGCCAGAACCGCCTGTCGGCGGCGTGGGCTTGGCGGAACAGGCGGTTCTGCTCGATCAGCTTGGTCACCAGGATGTACCACGTCACCATCGACATGATGACCAGCGCCAGCAGCGTTCCGCGCGCCACCACATCGCCTTGCGCCCACAGGGCGTCGAGGCCGTAGGGATTCGCCACAACGGCATCGTCAGCCGCCAAGGCCGATTGACCGGCGAGAATAAACACGGTCGCACCGGCGAACCGGCGATAGAGGACCGAGGGAATGGACATGAGCGTTTCTCCGAACATCAGTCGAGTTTCCACACATATTGAAGACGCGCCCAGGCGCGTTCCGGCTTGCCATCCACCGTGCCGGGGGTGAAGCGGCACAACGCCAAGGCCTCGCGCGCCGCGTCGTCGAGGCGCGGATGACCGCTGGAGGTTTCCACCACGCTGTCGAGCACCGCGCCGTTTTCGTCGATGAGAAATTTAACCACCACCGCGCCGGACTCCCCCATCCGCCGCGAGATCGCCGGATAGTCGGGCGGTCGGCAGGAATGCGAGGCATCGACCTTGGCCGCCGACCGCACTGGCTCGGCACGGGACACTGGTGCGGCGACGGCAACCACTTCCGCCTGTTGCGGGACGATAACGGGCGAGGCGGGCGCGACGACTGCCGCCGGTGTGGGCGAAACGCTGCGCAGAATCGGCAAGGGCGGCGGCGGGCGCTTGACCGGAACGGGCCGCGCCACCACGCGAGGCGGTTCGACCGGCACGGGCCGAGGCGTCGGCGGCGTCGGCTTGGGCTCGGAAAGGATCGAGGCCATGATTACCTGCGGCGGCACCACGACGGCGGCGCGATGGCTGGCGCCGTTGAGCAAAGCAGCCACCACCGCGACATGCAGCAGGACGACGAAAGTCAGTCCGCCAAGCCGCCGGCCCGCGCCCTGCCGCAGTGTCGCGCCGAAACCCGTCATCCGGCGGTATCCAGCCACTGGCGTACAACATTGAAATCGGCGGCGCCGAGGATGCGCACCGTCTTGCCATCGCGGCCAATCAGCAAGGTCATCGGCAATTCACCGCCCCAGGCCGGATCGATTTCATAGCGTTGACGCTCGTCCGCGTCTTCCAGCACCCAGCTTTCGGCGTCGGCCAGTCCGGCTTTCGCCAGAACCGCGCCGATGCGCTCGGGCTTGACCGGCATCGGATCAGCCTCGACCAGCACCAGCGCAAGCGAGGGCCGCTCTTGCCGCAGCTTGCCCCATTCGGGCAATTCCACCTGACAGGGGGCGCAGGTCATGCCCCAGACATGCACGATCACCGGCTGCCCGGCATGGGCCAGCAAGACCGCCGGCCAACCGCCTTCATGAAGGGGAGCGGCGCAGACGGGGAACGCCGCCAGCAACAAAGCGGCGAGAAGCCATCTCTTCATGGCGCGGTCTCCAACGGCAGCAGGCGATAACCGTCGTCATGGGTCAGCCAGGACAGGAAGACGTGACCTCCGTTGCTCACCAGCAATGGATGATCCGACGCGCCGCCGGTCTGAGCCACCACCCAGGATGACGACCACGTCACCCCGTCATCGGCGGAGGCCATGGCTTTAACGAAGCTCTGGTGGCCGTCGAACTCTTTCCAGGCCAGCCAGACCTTGCCGGCATCCGCCAACACGGCGGGACGGGCCGGATGACGGTCGGGCGCAGCCAAGGGCAGCGGGGCGGAGAAGCTTTTCCCGTCATCGGTCGAGCGAGCGGTGAACAGCCCCTGACGCACCGGCCCCTGGGTGAACCACGCCGCATGCAGCGTGCCGGTCGGGGCGATCGACAGGCTGGGGCCGTGATGCGGACAGCCGTTGATCGCCCAGTTGTCTTCG
>DATGZW010000457.1:0-3745 GCA_035297005.1 Patescibacteria group bacterium | reverse complement strand
GACCGACATTGTGTTTCTCCCTGGTCTCGGCGCCAGTGGTGTGGGCGACTGGTTCAGTCAACCCTCTCAGAAGCAATGATGTCACGATAACGCAGCCCAGCACTCAAGTATAGAGTTTTTTAAAGATCCTCTAACGATGATACTAAAGCGTTGAAATCGCTTGGTGTGTCACTGGTAAAGGTCAGCCGCTCGCCGGTGACCGGATGGGTAAAACCTAGCTGGAAGGCATGCAACGCCTGACGCGGAAATTCTGTCAGGGCGGCACGCTGTTCGAGGGTCAGCGCCTTGAGCTTGGCGTGGCGGCTACGGCCATAGACCGGGTCGCCAACCAAGGGATGGCCGATGGATGCCATGTGCACGCGAATCTGATGGGTGCGTCCGGTGGCCAGACGGCACTCGACCAAAGCAGCGATGTCGCCAAACGGGCGTTGCACGCGGTATCGCGTCAAGGCGTGTTTTCCTCCTCCGGTTACGACGGCCATCTTTTTGCGGTCGGCCGAACTACGGCCGATATTCCCTTCGATCTCGCCTTTGACCGGCATCGGCACTCCCCAGCACAGGGCGCGATAGGACCGCGTGATGCTGTGCTCGGCGAATTGCTCGGCCAACCCGTGATGGGCGGCGTCGGTCTTGGCGGCGACGATAAGCCCGCTGGTGTCCTTGTCTAAACGGTGCACGATTCCCGGCCGTCTGACTCCCCCTATTCCGCTCAATGAGGCGGTGCAATGGTGTAGCAGGGCGTTTACTAAAGTAGCAGACATGTTGCCGGGGGCTGGGTGGACCACCATTCCGGCCGGCTTGTCGATAACGATCAGGTGGTCGTCCTCATAGGCGACGACCAAAGGAATATCCTCGGCTTCCGGCTCGGCGCAGATGGCCGGAGGGACGACGACGACATAGATCTCGCCCACCCGCACCTTGCGGCTGGCGTCGTCGATGGGGCCGCTGGCGTCTTCCACCTGCCCGTCGTCGATCAGCGCCTTGAGCCGTGAGCGCGACAACTCGGGCAGCGTCTGCGCCAACCACTTGTCCAGCCGCATGCCGACTTGTGGCTCTTCCACCGAAAGCGTATGTAGGGTCTCGTCGTCGGTGCTCATGGCGGCTGTTTCCGTTTCATTCTCTGAACTGCACAAGCTGACTGATAGCATGAAAGCGCTCAAGGCATTAGTAATCAGCATGGGGCTGCTGGTGGTCGCCGGATTGGTTCTGGTCGGCTATGGCCTGTACCGCAACAGCCACAACCCTAGCGGCACGGCATCGAGCGCCGCTGGGGCGCGGGCGGCAAATGGCGCGGTCGGCTATTTCTCGGTGGATCTGCCGGTGCCGGCGGGATCCAAGCTGGAGCAGATGACGACTGCCGGTGACCGGGTGATCCTGCGCTTCACCGGCGGCGAGGCCGAGCGCATTTTAGTACTTGACCCGCAGACCGGGCAAGTCGCCGGCAACATCACCCTGGTGCCGCAGAGCCGCTGATGACCGGGACGGCGCCGCACCTACTGATCGGTGCCGATGTCCTGGCCGATATCGCCGCCGCCGCCGCCGCCGCCTATCCTTTGGAATGCTGCGGCCTGCTGGTCGGCTGCGATGATGCCGCCGGCTGGCGGGTGACCCGCTGGCAACCGGCGGCCAATGTCCATCCATCCCCCCGCCGCCATTTCGAACTGGACCCCGCCGTCCATATCGCCTTGCTGCGCCAATTGCGTGAGGCGGCGGGCATTGAGCGTCTGCTGGGGCATGTGCATTCCCACCCCGACGCCCCCGCCGAACCCTCGGCCCGCGACCGCGCCCTGGCGCATGACCGCGAGATGTTGTGGATGATCGTCTCGTCCACGGCGACCCAGGCCGTTCGCATCGCCGTTTGGCAGCCTTCGTCGAATAGCGCGGAAATGGCGGAATTCCGCGAAATTTCCCTGGCGACCGATAATGAAATGACAAAGTCTGAAAAAAGACCTTGAACGGACTCCCCAGCTTAGGTACATAAGCGCCTCGCGCCTCTGCGTCCCCATCGTCTAGAGGCCTAGGACACCGCCCTCTCACGGCGTAAACGGGGGTTCGACTCCCCCTGGGGACACCAGCGATATCAAAGACTTAAGGCCACCTTCGGGTGGCCTTTGTCGTTTCGTACGGCAAACGTACGGCAAAATCAGCCCGCGACAGGCAGGCAGCGGCAGGGACGCCGATGCACAGTGGTGGACGGATCGGTTGCCGCCGCGTTGATCGGATCTCGCTTGGATTGGTGATCGCTCGCCGCCTTCCCGACGGTCCGCCCCTGCCCTTGGGTCGCTCTCTGACCTGTCCATCGCCCAAGACCGGATGGACCGTCACGGCACTTCTGCCGATCATCGACAGAACTCCAGCGATGACCAGTGATCTGTGTGGTTCTGTGGTGAATGGCCAGCCAATACTGTCCACTCCCTTCTGTTAGCTCCTTTTGCCTGTCTTTCAGCGGTTTCTTGGCATTGGTAGGCTTCTTTGCATGGAGAGGTTGGGTGACAGGATGTGGTTTGTGACCCCACAAACCGAACGCTGACATCGCCTCCGGCTCGACGCGGGAAAAAGGAAGGCGGCAGATGGCGAGACAGCAAGCGCAAAAGGCGGAATCCCGCGAGCGGGTGCGGCGGTTGCAGGTCGGCGTCACCTCGGCGGAACGGGCGGCGCTCGCCGCCCGCGCCCAGGCGGTGGGGATGTCGGTGGCGGGCTATCTGCGGGCGGCCGGGCTGTGTCAGCCGCTGGTCAGCGCCCTCGATCACCAGACGCTTCGGACCCTGGCGGCTCTGCATGGCGAGTTGGGACGGATCGGCGCGCTGCTGCCGCCCGAGGCGGCGGCGCTGCGGATGGAGATCGTCGGGCTGCGCGCCCGGCTGGCGGCGGCCTTGGAGGCGTTGGGATGATCGCCAAGATCGTGGCGGCGCGGGGCGGCGGCGACTTTGTCCGTCTCGGCCGCTACATCACCGACATCAAGGCCGAGGGGCGCAGCACGGCGGCGGAGCGGCTAGCCGCTTACGTCATCGACGCCGCCCATGACGGCGAGAAGGTGGCGTGGTCGCGGGTGACCAATTGCGGCAGCGACGATCCGCGTGTCGCCCTGATCGAGATCAAGCACACCCAGGCGATGAACACCCGGGCCACCAACAAGACCCTGCATCTGGTGGTGTCGTTCCCCGCGGGTGAACGCCCGACCGATCCTCAACTGCACGTCCTTGAGGATGGCCTCTGCGCGGCGCTGGGCATGGCGGACCACCAGCGGCTGTCGGCGCTGCATGTCAACACCGCGCATGTGCATCTGCATGTGGCGCTCAACCGCATCCACCCCGAGACCGTCAAATGCGTTGATCCCTCCTTTGGTCAGCGCAAGCTGATGGCCGCCTGCCGCGATCTGGAGATCGCCCTCGGCCTCAGCCGCGACAACCACGGACTCGGCCGCGACGACGCTACGCAGGCGCCGGTCAAAGGCCGCGCCGCCGACATGGAGGCACAAACGGGGCGGCAGAGCTTCGCCGGCTGGGTGCAGGAGACGGCGCGCGACGCTCTGCTGACGGCGAAAGCCGGGGGTAAGTGGGAGGGGCTGCACCAAGCCGCCGCCGCGCACGGGCTGACGTTGAGACCGCGCGGCGCCGGGCTGGTGGTCACCGATGCCGAGGGCGCCCGGGCGGTCAAGGCCTCGGCAGTGGATCGGGGCTTGTCGCTGCCGGCATTGGAGGCGGCCTGCGGTCCCTATCAGCCGGCGGCGCCGGAGCGGGAGATA
>DATGZW010000456.1:0-7779 GCA_035297005.1 Patescibacteria group bacterium | reverse complement strand
GCGCGGTCGACCTTGGTCAGGATGTTGTCCTGCAAATAAAGCCGCGAATAGAACTCCAGCGAGCGGTCCATCACCGATGGCGCATTCGAGCCGCGCCAGACCTCCAGGGCTTCGCTGTACAGTTCTTCAGTCTCGACGCGTTCCTCGAACAATTCGGCCATCGCCGCCGGCTCCAGCGGACCCAGCCACAGCGGATGCCACAGCTCAGCCGGAGAACCGATGCCGGTCAGGGCGCGGCGGCATTTGAAGTCGAAGCTCATGTTGCGGCTGGATTTCGGCAGCAGCTCGACCAGTTTCCGCGCGCCTTGGTGCAGCGGCCCACGGATCAAGGCACGGTACAGGCGGGCGATCTTCAGGGCGGCGAAGGTATCGTAGCCGGCGAACAATTCGTCGCCGCCATCGCCGGACAGCGCGACTTTGACATGCTGGCTGGCGAAGCGGCACAGCAGAAAGGTCGGCAACAGCGACGGATCGCCCATCGGTTCGTCCAGCCGCCCCAGCACATTGGGAATCAACGCTTGCGCCCGTGCCATGGTCAGGATGTCGGCGTGATGTTCGGTGCCCAGATAGTCGGCCATGCGGCGGGCATGCGCCGATTCGTCGTAAGAGGGTTCGGTGAAGCCGATGGCGAAGGTCTTGACCGCGCCGCCTCCGACCAGACGGGCGGCAGCGGCGGCGACTCCGCTGGAATCGACGCCGCCGCTGAGGAAGATGCCCAACGGCACGTCGCTCATCAAGCGGCGCTGCACGGCGGAGATGATCAAGTCGCGCAACTGCTCGACCGCTTGTTTTTCGGTGATCGCCAAGCCCGGCTCGATGCGGAAGCGCCAGAAATCGCCCTGGCGCAGGCTGCCATCGTCCACCCCATACAGCAGCCAGGATCCCCCCGGCAGCTTCCGGCAGCCCTTCCAATAGGCGACGGGCGAGGGGATGAAGCCATAGGCTAGCAACTTGCGCACCGCCATTGGATCGATTTCCGGCGTCAGCCCGGCATGCCCGGCCAAAGCGGTGAGTTCCGAGGCGAACAGCAGTCTCCCGCCGACCTGCGCCCAATACAGCGGCTTCTCGCCGAAGCGGTCGCGGGCGAGGAACAGGCGGCGTTGTTCGCCGTCCCAGACGGCAAAGGCGAACATGCCGTTCAGGCGCGACGGCAGTTCGGTCCCCCACTGCCGCCAGCCATGCACCAAGACCTCGGTATCGGAATGGTCGGTGCGGAAGACGTGGCCCTTGGCTTCCAACTCGCGGCGCAATTCGGCGTGGTTGTAGATCTCGCCGTTGAAGACGACGACGATGCGCCCGTCGGCGCTGGACATGGGTTGCGCGCCGTCTTCAATGTCGATGATCGACAGGCGGCGATGTCCCAGGAACACCGGATGCTGGGGATCCTGGAACAGACCTTGACCGTCCGGCCCGCGATGGGCCAGGGCGGCGGTCATGCGCGTCAGATCGTCACGGTCGCCGGCACCGACAAATCCCGCCAAACCACACATGGGGCGCCTATTCTTCGATGTTGGTCAGCGAGCGGACACTGTAGATGCGCTTGTCCTGCGCCTCGTAATAGGTGCGCACGGTCAACTCGGCCTGTAATCCCATGAGGATCGACATGACCCCGGTGGCGCACAGGATCGCCGTCAGCACCGGCAGCGGAGTCAGGATGAACGACAGGCCGGTGAACAGCTTCAGCCCCAGCATCCACAAAAAGCACAGCAACCCGCCGGCCAAGCTGAGCAGGCCGAAACCGCCGAAGACATAGATCGGTTTGGTGGTAAAACGTTCGAGGAACACCACCAGGGTCAGGTCAAGCAGCACCTTGAAGATGCGGTTGAAGCCGTATTTCGAGGTGCCATGGGTGCGCGGGTGGTGGTTGACCGGGATCTCGGAGATCTTGCCGCCCAGCCATTTCATGTAGATAGGAATGAAGCGGTGCATCTCGCCATACAGGCGGATGTCTTTGATCACGTCGCACCGATAGGCCTTGAGCGAACAGCCGTAGTCATGCAGGGAGACCCCAGAAATCTTGGAAATCAGCCAGTTGGCCACCCGGCTGGGAAAGGTCCGGCTGGCGTGGTCCTGGCGGTCCTTGCGCCAGCCCGACACCACGTCGAAACCCTTGCCCAACTCGTCCAGCAGGCGCGGGATGTCGGCAGGGTCGTTCTGGCCGTCGCCATCCATCGCCACCACCACGGTGCCGCTGGCGAAGTCGATGCCGGCCATCATGGCCGCCGTCTGGCCGTAATTGCGCAAAAGCTCGACGACCTTGAGCTTGCCGTCCGTCTGGGCCAAGGCGCGGGCGCGCTTGACCGTGGTGTCGGAACTGCCGTCGTCGACAAAGATGATCTCGTAGGTCTTGCCCAGCGGAGCGAGCACCGCGACCACGCTGCGGTAAACCGCTTCGATGTTTTCTTCCTCATTGTAGAACGGAACAATGACCGAGATATCAACCTTGGCCGGCTGATGACTGGTGCGCATGGCGGGGCAGTCCTGCTTAGGTGTGGGATAACGAGCGACGGGCAGCCCAGATACCGCCTAACCAACGGATTTGCAAGGCTGCGACCAGAAGAGAGGCCGGAACCACGGGCGCCATGTAGCGAAGCTCAAGATGGACTAAGTCATAGGCCGAAAAGAACGTGAAATAAAGCATCCACACGGTCATTGCCGCCAATTTGGCGGCATCGTTGCGGTCGCCGACCCAGCGCAGCGGCGTCGCCACGGCGAAGGTGAAGAACAGCACCATCGCCGCCAGCTTTTCCAAGCCGCCGAGTATGAGGATGGGAAGCTCGGTCAGCTTGCCTTGCCGGATGGCGATCCAGCGGTCGAAGCCGCCATCGCTGCCGGTACTCCACAGGATCATGTCGCGCACCGAGGCGACCGGGCGGACCATCAACTGCATTTGTGCGCTGCGCAGGTTGTCGAACACGATGGTGGCCATGGCCAGGGGGTGCCGCCGCCATTCCCGCCCATATTTGGCGAAGGATTCGGCGGCGATCATCGGCGCGGTCCAGCCGTCGCGGGTGGCCAGCCTGTCGTTGATCGCCAGCACTTCGCCGAATTCGTGGGTGTGGAAGCCGTTGCGCGCCTCGACGTCTAGCGCGCTGTCGCCGTCGAAGATCGTCGGGTCCGCCTGGGCCGCCAGCCCCAGCGCCTGAAGCACGGTGGTTTGGGCGCCGGTGGTGACGATGCGCTGACCGATGCGCGCTTCGTTCCAGCTTTTGTAGGTCTGCACGCCAAGGATTACCGGCCCGATCACCAGCAAAACAATCAGCGCCGTGCGCCCCAACGAGCGGGAAATGCGGTATGAGGCGGCGGCCAGCGGAACGAAGCCAACCACCACATAGGCGGTGGCCTCGCGCAGCAAAAAAGCCAGCAACAGCAGCAACCCGGCGATGGCGGCGTTGCGGCGCATCGGCGCGGCGCTGTCGGTGAAGGGGCGCAGCAGCAGGCAGACGACGACCGTCACCGCGCTGGAATAAAGGCTGTCGGCGAGGATGGCTTGATCCAGCAGCAGCGGCAGCGACAAGGCTTGCGCGGCGGCAATCGCCAGCGCCGCCTTGCGGCCAAAGCCAAATTGCCGCGCGGTTTGCCGCACAGCGATAGTGGCGCCCAGCGAGGCGGCCATCTGCGCCGCCACCAGCAGCCACGCCCAATGCCCGCCAGCCACAAGCTTGGCTCCAGCGATCAGCGCCGGATAGCCGATGACCCGGTGCAGGGTGACGGGGATCGCCGTGGTCAAAAGGTCGGCGTCGAGCCGATGGCTCAGGATAAGATCGGCGAACCCGGCATAGCCGGCACTGTCGGGTGTGAAAATGGGGCCGAAAATCGCCAGCAGGGTCAGCTTGATCCCCAGCAGCAGAATCACCGCCAATAGACTGCCTTGCCGTGCGGACATTGCGCCGAGCACGGTGTTAATCCTCATGATCGGCGGCTCTATGACGATGGTGAATGATGGCATGCTCCCGTTTCTCATACGCGCTGTGGTGGCGTTGGCCCTACCATAATGTTGTAAATTCGTATCGCCAAGATTTCACATTTGTAACAGAGGGTATCGAGGGTTGCCGCGACGTTAAGATTCCGGCCTCAATCCGCCTTGGATATTGTATCGTGAGGCGGCATTCATCCGGGATCGGCAGCAGGATAGGGCGGTGATGGACCTCGCGGATTTATCGAAGGTGATCGATCAATTCGACTCCTCGACGCTGACGCCGGAGCAGTTGTTCGGCCTTGCCGTTCCTCTGGTGCAGCGGCTGAACAGTGGCGACGAGCCGAAGATCGCCTGGTGCCTGGCCATCGCCATTCTGGCCGAGCTGAACGAAATCGAGATGAGCTTTCAGTTGCTGTCCGCCGCCGCCGGGAAGTTCGAGCATCCGGCCATCCTGTGCTGCCAGATTTGCGACTGGCTGTTGCGCGACCGTAAATACCAGGCGATAGCCAACATCCATGGCGGCGCGTCCGCCGACAGCATCCCGCGCTTCATCTCGTCCTATTACATGGCCTGCGTCAGCTTCGCCAAGGACAACCCCAAGGAGGCGTTCACCTATCTGGAGACCTTCCGCCAGACACCTGCGGCGTTGCGCGATTTGCTGCTGGTGCATCACGATCTGAACATCATGTTCCGCCAAGGCTGCCTGGTCCGCCCGCCCGATCATATCGATGCCCTGTTGGCCGCGCCGCCGGCAGTTCCCTTTTCGCGGATGGACTTCGTCCGCACCGCCATTCCGCCGGGCGGCGGTGAGCGGCCGATCTTCATGTGCAGCGCCGATAAGAAATACCTGAACGCGCTGCTGCGGCGGTTCCTCGACGAGCTTCCCAACGGCCCCGCCGATATCATCCTGGTCGCGGTCAACATCGACGCCGACGATATGACGTTGATCGACGAGCTGAGATCCGCGCATCCGCAGTATCGCATCGACGTCGTGGCCATCGACAGCGAGCACCGCAACGCGACCTTCTATGCCTGCGCCCGCTTCTACGCCTTGCAGGCGATTTTGCCGCGTTACAGGCGTCCGGTGGTGTCGCTGGATATCGATTGCGTGCTGACCATCGAAGGCCGCCATCTACTGGAACAGCCGTTCCCCGATGTGGATTTCGCCTGCTACCGCTCGACCCGCGACGAGCCCGCCTCGTATTTCCAGGCCGGTATCATGTATTGGGCGGCGACGCCTCAGGCGCGCGAGTTCCTCGACCTTGTGTGCCTGTTCTGCGCCGAGCGGGCGGCGGAAAATTCGCGCGTGACCTGGATGCTCGATCAGGCGGCGCTGTTTTCGGTGCTTTATTACGCCCATCGCCGTAAACGCGGGCTGCGCTTCGTCCCGCTCAATCAACTGACCGGCAAGACCTTGCCCGAGATGACCATCGACACCTGGGATGGCCCGGCCAGCAAGGGCAATCTGCGCGGGGTTTCGGTCAGCAGCACGCAGGCCGGATTGATCTTCGTCGAGGATTGAAGCCTCAGTCCAAGGTCTGCCGGTAACGCCGCAGCGCCAGCAGGCTGACCACCGTCATGATCGCCGCCAAAGCGCCCAACTCGGCGGCAATTTGCGCTAGGCCGTTGCCCTTGAGCATGATGCCGCGCACGACCCGCAGGAAATGGGTCAGGGGCAGGATCTCGCCGAAGATCTGCGCCCATTGCGGCATGCCGCGATAGGGGAACATGAAGCCCGACAGCAGGATGTTGGGCAGGAAGTAGAAGAACCCCATCTGCATGGCCTGCAACTGGTTGCGGGCGATGGTCGAGAAGGTGAAGCCGACCGCCAGATTGGTGGAAATGAACAGCACCGACGAGGCCAGCAGCAAAGCCAGGCTGCCTTCCATCGGCACCGAGAAAATCAGCTTCGCCCCCACCAGGATCAACGCCACCTGGATGTAGCCGACCAGCACATAGGGGGCGATCTTGCCCAGCATCACCTCGACCGGGCGCAGCGGCATGACCAGCAGCGCTTCCATGGTGCCGCGCTCGCGTTCGCGGGTCATCGCCAGACTGGTCATGATGACCATGGTCATGGTCAGAACCACCCCCATCAGCCCCGGCACCACGTTGTATTGCGAGATGCCTTCCTGATTGTAGCGCCGGTGCAGGCGCAGTTCGAACGGCGGCGGCCCGGCTTTCAGCGCCGCGAGATTGCCGGTCAGGTCGCGGTCCAGCGCCTGTCCAGCCAACTCGTTCAACGCGCCCAAGGCGTTCGAGGTGGCGGCGGGGTCGGTGGCGTCGGCTTCGACCAGCAACGCCGGATGATCGCCGCGCGCCACGTCACGGCTAAAATTGGCGGGAATGTCGACGACGAACTGGACCTGTCCCTCGGCGAGCAGACGGTCGGTGTCGGCTTCGCTGGCCGCCTCGGCGACCACGCGGTAATAGCCCGAGGCCTGCAAGGTTGCCACCAGCGAGCGCCCGAAGATGCCGTGGTCGGAATCAAGCACGGCCGTCGGCAAGCCTTTGGGGTCGGAGTTGATGGCGAAGCCGAACAGGATCAACTGCATCAGCGGCACGCCGATCATCATGGCGAAGGTCAAGCGGTCGCGCCGCATCTGGATGAATTCCTTGACCATCATCGCCGACAGCCGGGCCAGGGAGAATCTGTCGCCGGTCATGCTTCGGCTCCGCCGCTGAAGTTGTCGGGGGACTGGGTCATCAGATGGATGAAGACGTCTTCCAAGGTCGGCGCGTCGGGGCTCCAGCGAAAGGCCGGGTCATCACGCAAGGGGGCTAAAGCTGCCTCCAGCCGCATCGCATTGGCCCCGCCGACATGCAGGGCGGCACCGAACGAGGCGACCAAATCGACGCCCGGCAATGTCTTCAAGCGCCGCGCCAGACCGGCCATGTCGGCCTGCGGCGAGGTCGCCTGTACGGTCAGGCAGGTCAACGCCGCTTGCGCGATGACCTCGGCCACCGTGCCGCAGGCCAGCAGGTGGCCATAGGCGATATAGGCGATCTGGTGGCAGCGTTCGGCCTCGTCCATGTAATGGGTCGAAACCAGCACCGTCAGCCCCTCGGCGGCGAGGGCGTGGATCTGGTCCCAGAACTCGCGCCGCGCTTTGGGATCGACGCCGGCGGTCGGCTCGTCCAGCAGCAGCAGGCGCGGCTGGTGCAGCACGCAAGCGGCCAGGGCCAGCCGTTGCTTCCAGCCGCCCGATAATTCCCCCGCCATTTGCCGCCGCCGTTCGAACAGGCCGAGCCGCCGCAACGCCTCCTCGACGCGCGCCTTACGCTTTGGCAGGCCATGCACATGGGCGACGAAATCCAGGTTCTCGGCGATGGACAGGTCTTCATACAGCGAGAAGCGCTGAGTCATATAGCCGATCTGCCGTTTGATCGCCGCCGCTTGGGTGTGGATGTCCAAACCCAGGCACGAGCCCTCGCCGCCATCGGGGATCAGCAGGCCGCAGAGCATGCGCAAGGTGGTGGTCTTGCCCGAACCGTTCGGCCCGAGAAAGCCCATGATCCGCCCGGCGGGAACATTCAGCGTCAAATCGTCCACCACCCGGCGCGTGCCATAGACCTTGGTCAGGCCTTGGACGGCGATGGCGGGGGCGGTGGTCACTTGCCGTCTCCGGCAGGCGGCAGGGTGACGGTGATCGGCTGGCCCGGATGCAGCAGCGGGGCCGCCTGAACCGGGCGGGCCTCGATGAGAAACACCAGCTTGTCCTTGCCTTCGCGCGAATACAGCACTGGCGGGGCGTAGCTGGCCTCCGAGGCGATGAAGCTGACCTTGGCGGTCATGCTGGCGGCGCAGCCGTCGCAGGCCAGCCCGATGACGCTGCCCAAGGGCGCGCGGGCCACCTGTT
>DATGZW010000455.1:0-2529 GCA_035297005.1 Patescibacteria group bacterium | reverse complement strand
CAGCTGCGCCGCTTGGTCGGCGTGCCTCAGTCCGACGACAATGTCGATGATGCCGGGCTGCTGCTGGCCTTCGCCTATCCCGACCGCATCGCGCTCAGGCGCGGCGGCGGCGGGCTGCAATACCGCATGGCCAATGGGCGTGGCGCGTTCTTCCCCCAGCCCGAAGCCCTGGCGACTAACGACGTGCTGGCGGTGGCCGAGTTGGACGGCGACAAGCGCGAGGCCCGCATCTTCCTGGCCGCGCCGCTGGCTCTGGTCGAGATCGAGGAGCATTTCGCCGAGCACATCGCCGTGGTCGAAGCGGTCACCTGGGACTCGCGCGAGCAACTGGTCGCTGCCCGCCGTCAGCGCCGCTTGGCCGAGCTGGTACTGAAGGACGAGGCGTTGACCAAGCCCCCGCGCGAAGCGGTGGCGGCGGCGATGATCGCCGGGGTGCGCGAGATGGGGCTGGACTGCCTGCCCTGGACGCCGGCCAGCGCCGCCTTGCGCGCCCGCCTGGGCTTCCTGCGCCGGGTCGAGGGCGTGGAGTGGCCGGACCTGTCGGATGCCGCCCTGCTGGACGGGCTGGAGCAGTGGCTGGCCCCGTGGTTCGACGGCATCAGCCGCCGCGCCCATCTGAGCCGGCTCGATATGGCGGCGGTGGTTGAAGCCCTGCTGTCGTGGGAGCTTAAAAAACGCCTCGACGCCGAGGCGCCGACCCATGTGACGGTGCCGTCGGGCTCGCGCATCCCCATCGACTATAGCGCCGAGGCCCCGGTGCTGGCGGTGCGCCTGCAAGAGATGTTCGGCCTGGCCCAAACCCCGCTGGTCGCCGGAGGCCGCGTCATGCTGACCCTGCACCTGCTGTCGCCGGCCCGCCGCCCGGTCCAAGTCACCCAAGACCTCGCCAGCTTCTGGGCCAACACTTACAAACAGGTGAAGGCCGATTTGAAGGGGCAATACCCGAAACATTACTGGCCGGACGACCCGATGCAGGCGGAACCAACGGCGCGGGCGAAGCCGCGGGGGAGGTGACATCTCCTGTGCGGCCATTCCCGCCTATGCTACAAACATGCACTGCGTGGTTGTGGAGTGAGGAGTGGTGTCATCCCTGGAGATTTGTCGCGGCGCGGGCGGGAACGTAACCTCCATCTCGGTGCGCTTCACGCTGTCCGATTTCGGGAGGTTCCTTGCCTTTTCGTCAATGGCGTTGATTCTCGGCGCTCTCTTTGAGGCGTTCCCGTCGCACACCCACTTGGTTCGCCGTGACCCGGGTCTTTACCTGCTGGTCCTTGGTGGGATTTTCTTCGTAGGCGCAATTCACCGGATGGTATGGAGTCCTGTCAGACTCATCGCCAATCAAGACGGCCTGATCGTGCCGGGCTGCGGTAAAGTGGATTGGCATGAGGTCATCGAGTTCAGAATTGCTTCCGGCGGCGTGGGCTGGGAGTTGTGGGTTGACCTCAAAAACGCCGACGCCCTGAGGCGGAAAAGCGGCAAGGGGGCCGCAACCCCGTCTTTTGGCAGGCTCGCCGCAGAGCGAGGCGTCGATATGGCGGTCTTAAAAGCAGCGCTTGAGGAATTGATGGGCCCGCGTCGTTCGTGTTGACCGAAAGAGGCCCCTTGCCCAAGGCTTTCTGACGGCGTGGTGCTTGGCAAAGGCACCGTCATCGCTGCCCTCGCCGATTTGCCGGGCGAGCGCACCGGCCTTGCCGTCGAGGGCTGCGAAGGCCGCATCCTCACCTTGCTGTCGATCGCCCGTGACGACTTGGCGCACCCGCAGGCCTTTCGCACATTCGCCGTCGCCTCCAACGCCCTGGCGGGAAAAAACGGGGACAGAGTGCTGTTTTTCTATAGCGAGCAACCTGCACTGTTTTCAATATCGACGGTGTGCTACACCAACTCCCACACCCCGCGCGGCACCCAATAGCGGCGGTTGTCCAGCACCACGCCCAGGATGTTCGCTCCCCCCGCCAGCAGGGCATCGCGGGCGGTTTGGGCTTGGGTGTTGCGGGTTTTTTCGGCTTCGATGACCAGGATCACGCCGTCCACCGTCGGCGCCAGGGCCAGACCCAGGGGAGTGCTGGCGGGCGGGATGTCGATCACCACCAGATCATAGCCGATGCGCAGGCGGGTCCAGGCGGCGGTCAGTTGCTCGGGATCGACGCTGGCCTCGTCGGTCTGGTCGAACAGGCTGGCCTGGGCATAGGGCTGCTCCTCGGTCGGGCGCAGGGGCAGGGGGGCGTTGACGGCGTGCAGCGCCGCCAGACCGGGCACGGCGGGATGGGCATGGCTGGCCGGACCCGTCGCGGGGGGCGGCGTCACCGCGTCGAGCAACAGCGCCGAGCGGCGCAGCAGCACCGCTGACAGCCCGACCAAGCGCTTGGCCACGGTCGCGGTGTTCTCCAACGGACTGCACCCGATGATCTGGATGATCCGACGCGGGCGGTCGGCCAGACGGGTGTCGATGGCCTGGGTCAGGCGCAGCATCGGCCCGTCATCGGCCAGCGGCTGAGCGCGCAGGGCCGGCGCGGTCGGCGGCGGCGGCAA
>DATGZW010000454.1:0-2221 GCA_035297005.1 Patescibacteria group bacterium | reverse complement strand
TGGTGCTGCTCAATGGCCGCATCTCCGACCGTTCCTTCGCCAAGTGGAGCCGCCACGCCAGACTGGCGGCGCGGCTGCTCGACTGCTTCGTGCTGTGTCTGGGCCAGACCCCCGCCGATGCCGAACGCTTGCAGGCCTTAGGGGCGGCTCGGGTGGCGTGTCGCGGCAACCTGAAATTTGCCGTGCCGCCGCTGCCCGCCGACGAGGCGTTGCTGGCGGTGCTGCGCGCCGAACTGGCCGGACGCCCGTGTTGGCTGGCGGCCAGCACCCATGCCGGCGAGGAACTGGCGGTGGGCCGTGTGCACCAAACCTTGGCGGCGCAGCATCCGGGGCTGCTGACCATCATCGTTCCCCGCCATCCGCCGCGCGGCGCGGCCATCGCCGCTGAGTTGACCGAGTTGGGATTGGCGGTGGCGCAACGCTCGGCGGGGCAGGCGGTGGGGCCGCACACCGATGTGCTTCTAGCCGACACCATGGGCGAGTTGGGCCTATATATTCGGCTGGCGCCGTTGGTGTTCATGGGTAAAAGCCTGATCGGCCAAGGCGGGCAGAATCCGCTGGAACCGGCGCGGTTGGGGGCTGCCGTGCTGTTTGGCCCGCATATGGACAATTTCTCCGATATCGCCGACGAAATGTGCAAAGCTGGTGCGGCGGAACGGGTCGAGGATGAGGACGGGTTGGCCCGCGCCGTGTCCCGGCGTTTGGTCTCTCCGGCAGTGGTGGCGGATTTTGGCGCTGCCGCCCGCGACTTCGCCACGGCTCAGGCGGGGGTTCTCGACGCCGTGCTGGACGAGTTGAAGCCATGGCTGTCGGCAAAGGATGCTGTCGATGAAGGCGCCTGATTTTTGGATCGAAGGCGGTCCGTTATCGGATTTGATGGCGCCGCTGGGCTGGGCCTGGGCGGCGGGCAGCGGCTTTCGTGGCCGTGGCGTGGTGCCCTATAAGGCGTCGGTCCCGGTGGTCTGCGTCGGCAATCTGGTCGCCGGCGGGGCCGGCAAGACTCCCGTGGCGCTGTCCATCGCCCAACATCTGGAGGGGGCCGCATTCCTCTCGACCGGCTATGGCGGGCGCGAAGCCGGGCCGGTTCTGGTCGACCGCCGCCATCACGACCACAGCCAAGTCGGTGACGAGCCGCTGCTGCTGTCCGAAGCCGCCCCTTGCTGGGTGGCCAAGGACCGTATCGCCGGAGCCAAGGCCGCAGCGGCGGCGGGCGCGACCTGTATCATCATGGATGATGGCTTCCAGAATCCATCGCTGCACAAGGATGTGTCGCTGGTGGTCGTCGATGGCCATGTCGGCTTTGGCTCGGGGCGCTGCATTCCGGCGGGACCGTTGCGCGAGCCGGTGGCGCGCGGGCTGCAACGAGCCTCGGCGGTGGTGATCATCGGCGACGACCGCAAAGGCATCCGCCGTCAGGTCGGCCACCTGCCGGTGCTGCGAGCCCATCTGGAGCCGGAAGCCGAGGCCGAAGGGCTGGCCGGTCAGCCGGTGGTCGCCTTCGCCGGTATCGGCCGTCCGGAAAAGTTCTTCCATACCCTGGACCGCTTGGGCGCGCATATCGCCGAGGCCTATGCCTTTCCCGACCACCACCCCTATCATCCCAACGAGATCGCCGATTTGATCGCGCGGGCGACCATCCATTCCTGCATGCTGATTACCACCAGCAAGGATCTGGTGCGCATCCCTGCCCATCTGCGCAGCGAAGTGGCGGTGCTGCAAATCAGCGTGGCGTGGTCGGATGAGGAAGCTTTGATGCGGGTGCTGGCCCCGGCTTTGGCGGATATGCCTTTATGAGCCGCGACGGAGTGGCGGCGCGGGTGCAGGCGGCGCAGATTTGGCTGGTCTTCCAGGCTTTCCGCATCCTGCCGCTCGATGTCGCCTCGGCGGTCGGCGGTTGGTTGGGGCGGACCATCGGCACCCGCCTGCCGGTCAGCCGCCGCGCCCGGCGCAATCTTGAGCGTGTCTATCCCGAGCTGTCCGCCGTCGAGCGTGAGCGCATCGTCGTCGGCATGTGGGACAATCTGGGACGCACCGCCGCCGAATACCCGCATCTGCCGGAATTCGGCTTCGGCCCCGGCCAGCGTGTCGAGGTCGTCGGGGCGGAGCATCTGACCCAGGTGCGCGACGACGGTTTGCCCGGACTGTTCTTCAGCGGGCATTTCGCCAATTGGGAAATCGGCGGCTATTGCACGACGGCCAACGGCATTCCGGTGCATATGAT
>DATGZW010000453.1:0-9548 GCA_035297005.1 Patescibacteria group bacterium | reverse complement strand
GAAGCCAAATATAAGATCAATCGCCGCCTGGGCGTGAACCTGTGGGGCCGGTCGAAGAGCCCGCTCAATAAGGGTCACGAGCATCCGCCCGGCCAGCATGGCCAGCGCCGCAAGAAGCCGTCTGACTTCGGCACCCAGTTGATGGCCAAGCAGAAGCTGAAGGGCTATTACGGCAACGTCAGCGAAAAGCAGTTCCGCAAGCTCTATGATGAGGCCGTGCGCCGTCGTGGCGACACCTCCGAGAACCTGATCGAGCTGCTGGAGCGCCGTCTGGATGCGGTTGTTTACCGCATGAAGTTCGCGCCGACCCCGTTCGCCGCCCGTCAGATCGTCAACCATTGCCACGTTCGTGTGAACGGCAAGCGCGTCAACATCGCGTCTTACCGCGTCAGCGACAACGACGTCATTTCCGTCAAGGAAAAGTCCCGCGACATGGCCCTGATCCTCGAAGCCGCCCAGTCGGGCGAGCGCGATGTTCCGGAATACCTGTCGGTCGACCACAAGGAAATGACGGGCACTTTCGTCCGCGCTCCGAAGCTGGCCGACGTGCCGTATCCGGTGCAGATGGAACCGAACCTGGTCATCGAATTCTATTCGCGCTGATCATTCGGACTTTGGGTATGGAGAAGAGCCTGGCGGCAACGCCGGGCTCTTTTCTTTTGGGGGCTGTCCACGGATCGTATTGATCGGGCCACCCCATGGCCGTCATGCCCGTGCTTGTCACGGGCATCCACGCCGTTCCGCGCAACAAGCGGCGGAGGTGCGGCACCGCGTGGATGGCCGGAACAAGGATAACGCATTGAAAAAGGGCCGCCCCATATCCTGGGGCGGCCCTGTTCCTGTAACGGCGGTGGAAAGCGTTTAGGCGATCACGCCCTTGTCGCGCAGCAGATCCTGCAATTCGCCGCTGGCGGCCATCTCGCGCACGATGTCGCAGCCGCCGACGAACTCGCCCTTGACGTAAAGCTGGGGCAGGGTCGGCCAGTTGGTGAACTGCTTGACGGCGTCACGCAGCGACGGATCGACCAGGATGTCGACGCCTTTGAACTTGACGCCCAAATCGCTGAGAATCTGCACGACGGCGGCCGAGAACCCACATTGCGGGAACATCGGGGTGCCCTTCATGTAGAGCACCACGGCGTTCTCGTTAAGGTCTTGTTGGATGCGGTCGAAGACGGGGTTTCCGCTCATGTCGTGTGGATTCCTTGATTGCGAAAGGCTTGGGCATGACCCACTAGCCATATGAGGGTGGAGGGAGAACTTGTCAAGCTGTGCGGCGGCGCAGAAAGGGCAAGGAATACACCAGCAGCCCGGACCAGATAAAGGCGAAGGTCACCGCATGCACAGGGGTAAAGGCCTCGCCGAAGGCCAGCACGGCGATGCTCATCTGCATGGTCGGGTTGACGTATTGCATCAAGCCCAGGGTCGATAGCTTGAGCCTGCGGGCGCCGAAGGCGAACAGCACCAGGGGGATGGTGGTGACGGGGCCGCTGGCCAGCAACAAGGCCTGGGTGGTCACGCCGGCGTTCAGCAGCGCGCCGCCATAGGGCCGGGTCCATAGAAAGGCCAGGGCGAAGGGTAGCAGCAGCAGTGTCTCGACGGTCAGGCCGACCAGCGCATCGACCGGCACCACCTTGCGCAGCAGGCCATATAGGCCGAAGGAGATCGCCAGCGTCACCGCCACCCAGGGCAGATGGCCCAAGCCGATGGCCAGCACGGCGATACCGATGCAGACCAGCCCGACAGCCAAGCCTTGGCGCCGGTTGAGGCGTTCCTTGAGGAACACCCTGCCCAGCAGCACGCTGGCCAGGGGATGCAGGAAATAGCCGATGCTGGCATCCAGCGCGTGGCCGTGGCCGACCGCCCAGATGTAGCAGCCCCAGTTGACGGTGATGGCGATGGCCGATCCGGTCAGCCCCAGCAGCCGCTTATGGTCGCGGAAGACGGCGGCCAAGGCTCCGGCTCGGCCCAAGGCGAGGACCAGCAGAGTGGTCAGCAAGGCGCTCCAGACGATCCGGTGACCCAACACCTCGACCGCCTGGATATTCGCCAGGGATTTGAAATACAGAGGAAAGACGCCCCATATGACATAGGCGGAGAAAGCGGCCCAGCCGCCTCTCCGACTGTCTTGCAGGGTCAGAATTTGGGAGCGTCTTCCGGGGTCGCGGTTTGCAGGGCCAGGGCGTGCAAGTCGCCGCCCATTTTGCCCCGCAACGCCGCATAGACCATCTGGTGCTGTTGCACCCGGCTTTTCCCGCGAAACACCGGGGAGACCACCAGGGCCGAGTAATGGTCGCCATCGCCGCGCAGGTCTTCGATGGTGACCTCGGCTTCCGGCAAGGCTTCCTTGATCATCGCGGCGATATCGTTGGCTTCCATGGCCATGACGGCTATTTCCCCTTTAGGCGTTGGTGTCGGGCGCGGACATGAAGCCGGGCAGCCAGCCCTCGTTCAGCTTACGCATCTCAGTCACCGAGATGGTTCCGATACCCTTAAGTGTCAAGGCATCGCCACCGGTGGTACCGATCAGGCGGGCGGAAACGTCGTGCTCATGGGCGGCTTCCAGGATCACCGGCACCTGCGAGGCGGGGGCGGTGATGATGTAGCGGCCCTGGTCCTCGCCGAAGCACCATGCGTGCAGGGCGATGCCGTTTGGCGCTTGGATGGTGGCGCCGACATTGCCGGCCATGGCCATTTCGGCCACGGCGACCAGCAGGCCGCCATCCGAGATGTCGTGGACGGCGGTGACGTTGGCGTCTTCGATCATGGCGCGGATGAACCCGCCCTCGCGCTTTTCGCGGTGCAGGGAGACCGGCGGCGGGGCGCCGTCTTCGCTGCCGCAGACTTCGCGCAGGTACAGCGTCGCACCCAGCCAGCCCTTGGTTTCGCCGATCAGGATGACGCTGTCGCCGTCTTCCTTGAAGGGCAGGGTGGCGATCTTGGACGAATCGGCGATCAAGCCGACCGCGCCAATGGCCGGGGTCGGGAGGATGGCGACGCCGTTGGTCTCGTTGTAGAGCGAGACGTTGCCCGACACGACCGGGAAGTCCAGGGTGCGGCAAGCCTCGCCCATGCCCTGAATGGCCTCGACGATCTGGCCCATGATCTCGGGCTTTTCGGGGTTGCCGAAGTTCAGGTTGTCGGTGACGGCCAAGGGCAGCGCGCCGACCGCCGACAGGTTGCGGTAAGCCTCGGCGACGGCCTGACGGCCACCCTCATGCGGGTCGGCCAGGCAATAGCGCGGGGTGCAGTCGGTGGTCACTGCCAGCGCCTTTTTGGTGCCGTGGATGCGCACGACGCCGGCATCGCCGCCGGGACGCTGCACGGTGTCGTTCATCACCATGTGGTCGTACTGCTCGTAGATCCATCGCTTCGAGGCAAGATCGGGGCAGGCCAGCAGGGTCTTGAGCGCGTCGATGGGATCATGCGCGGGCACATCCAGCGAATCGATGACCGGACGCTTCTTGCCGGGCACCCAAGGGCGGTCGTATTCGGGAGCGGCCTGGGCCAGCGGGTCGATGGGCAGATCGGCGACGATCTCGCCATGACGCTTCAGCACCATGCGGCCGGTGTCGGTCAGGGTGCCGACGACGGCGAAGTCCAGTTCCCACTTGTCGAAGATGGCGCGGGCGTCGGCTTCACGGCCAGGCTTGAGCACCAGCAGCATGCGTTCCTGGGATTCCGACAGCATGATCTCGTAGGCGGTCATGCTCTGCTCGCGCACCGGCACCTGATCGAGATCCATCTCGATGCCCAAGCCGCCCTTTGACGCCATCTCGAACGACGACGAGGTCAGGCCGGCGGCGCCCATGTCCTGAATGGCGACGATCATGTCGGTGGCCATCAGTTCCAGGCAAGCTTCGATCAGCAGCTTCTCGGTGAAGGGGTCGCCGACCTGCACGGTCGGGCGCTTTTCCTCGTTGTCCTCGGAGAACTCGGCGGAGGCCATGGTCGCGCCGTGGATGCCGTCGCGGCCGGTCTTCGAGCCGACATAGACCACCGGATTGCCAATACCGGCGGCAGCCGAATAGAAGATGCGGTCGGTCTGGGCCAGACCCACGGTCATCGCATTGACCAGGATGTTGCCGTTGTAGGACGAATGGAAATTGGTCTCGCCGCCCACCGTGGGGACGCCGACGCAATTGCCGTAGCCGCCGATGCCGGCCACCACGCCCGCCACCAGATGGCGGGTCTTGGGGTGGCTGGGATCGCCGAAGCGCAGGGCGTTGAGGTTGGCGATGGGGCGCGCGCCCATGGTGAAGACGTCGCGCAGGATGCCGCCGACACCGGTCGCAGCCCCCTGATAGGGCTCGATGAAGCTGGGGTGGTTATGGCTTTCCATCTTGAAGATGGCGGCTTGGCCGTCGCCGATGTCGATCACGCCGGCATTTTCGCCGGGGCCGCAGATGACCCAGGGTGCCGTGGTCGGCAGCGTCTTCAGCCACTTCTTCGACGACTTATAGGAACAATGCTCGGACCACATCACCGAAAAGATGCCCAGTTCGGTGATGTTGGGGGCGCGGCCCATGATGTCGAGCACGCGGGCGTATTCGTCCTCGGTCAGGCCGTGGGACTTGATCACCTCGGGGGTGACGGCGGTTTCCATCTTGGTCACGACAGCGCCTCCACCAGGCCTTCGAACATGGGTATGCCGTCGGTGCCGCCCAGGGCATCTTCGGCCAAGCGCTCGGGGTGTGGCATCAGGCCCAGCACCGTGCGCTTTTCGTTGTAAATACCGGCGATGTTGCGCGCCGAGCCATTCGGATTGGCCTCGGCGGTCACGTCGCTGTCGGCGGTGCAATAGCGGAAGGCCACGCGGCCTTCGCCTTCCAAGCGGTCCAGAGTGTCCGCATCGGCGAAGTAGTTGCCTTCGGCATGCGCGATCGGCAGGCGAATGGCCTCGCCGGCGGCATAGCGGCGCGCGAACGGGCTGTCGGTGGTTTCGACCCGCAAGGTGACGTCCTTGCAGATGAACCGCAGCGCCGCGTTGCGCATCAAGACGCCCGGCAGCAAGCCGGCTTCGGTGAGGATCTGGAAGCCGTTGCAGATGCCCAGGACGGGAGCGCCCTTGTCGGCAAGCGCTTTGACTTCGCGCATGATCGGCGAATGCGCCGCCATGGCGCCGCAGCGCAGATAGTCGCCATAGGAAAAACCACCCGGCACGACCACAAGATCGACGGCGGGAAGTTCGGTGTCGCGGTGCCACACCATAAGCGGGGCCTTACCCATGCTGGCTTTAAGCGCCACGGCGACGTCGCGGTCGCAGTTGGAGCCGGGGAAGACGATGACGGCGGCTTTCAAGGGATCCATCCTTCCGAAAGGAGGTGAGGGGCCTTGTTTAATACGGAAGCAACGATGTTTCAAACGACATTGGAGCCCAACGCGCGGATTCGCCCCTGCCGGCGTTGACGGAAAAGCCGAGGACGGCCTACACTCCGCCCCGGAGGTTGCAGCCTTGGAAAACAACGATAACCCGCTTCCGCGCAGCCGCGCGGCGTTAGACCGGCTCGAACTCGCCTTGCAGCGGCTGGAGCGCGTGGCTGTGCATAGCCATGGCGACCAGTATCTGGCCGAGGAACTGCGTCTGGCCCGCGAAGACTACGCCCGGCTCGACGACACCACCCGCATGGTCGAGGCGCGGCTGGACGGCGTCATCGGCCGCCTCAAGCTGATGATCGAGGACTGACGCCATGGCCGCCAAGGTTGCCATCACTATTATCGGCCGCACCTACGAGATCAGCTGCGACGACGGCCAGGAAGACTATATCAGCGTGCTGGCCGCCGAGGTCGACAAGCGCGCCGACGCTCTGCTGCGTTCGGTCGGCCAAGTCGGCGACGCCCGGCTGATGGTCATGGTGGCGCTGCTGATGGTCGACGAAATGGCCGATTTGCGCCGCCAACTGGTGCAGCCGGCGGCCGACCCCAACGAGGTCGCCGATGCCGAACTGGCCGATGGGATAGACTCTTTGGCGAATCGCATCGCCGCCATTGCGGAACACCTTGAGAAAGCTTAGATTCGTTATCAGGAGCGGGCGCTGCCTGACGCGTTAGGTCACAGCAATATATCCCCGGGGCCAATATTGATAACTCTCGGGGGCTGTCCCTGTCAGGACCGTGGTCTTGGTACATGGCTCCCACCTGCACAAGCAGGCCACGGAGGAATCGCATAGGCCGACGGTTTTGGCGGCTCCGCTCCGCCTCATTTGGTTGCCAGGGTTTCGAATTCGTTACTCTCTCCGTCATGCCCGCGCTTGTCGCCGGTATCCACGCCGTGAAGGCGGTACGCTATGCTTTGATTACGATGCAGGCGGAACCGCGTGGATGGCCGGAACAAGTCCGGCCATGACGTTTTAAAGTCGTGAACGTCATTAACTCCCCCCTCTCTCTCTCGCAGGCGGTTCCTGAAGCGGCCATGACCGGCGACCGCCATCCCCTTGACGACATCAAACGCACCCTGCGGCAGCAAGCCCAGGCGGCGCGGCGCGTGGCGCATGCCAATCTGGCGGCGACGGCGGGCGAGCGCATTGCCGCCGCCTTCCTGGCCGGCTTCAAAGAAAAGATCGGGCCGGTAGTGGCCGGCTATTGGCCGATGGGTGAGGAAGCCGATGTTCGGCCCTTGCTGGAGCAACTGATCCGGCGCGGCGTCATCGCTGCCTTGCCGGTGGTGGTGGCCCCACATACGCCGCTGCAATTCCGCCGTTGGGCTCCCGGCGACGTGCTGGAGCCGGGGCGGCACGGCACCTGCCACCCTTACGCCACGGCAGCCATCCAGATTCCCGACATTCTGCTGGTGCCGCTGCTAGCCTTCGATGCGCGCGGCGGGCGGTTGGGCTATGGCGGCGGCTATTACGACCGCACGCTGGAGGTGTTGCGGGCCGAGCGCGGGCAGCGGGTCATCGCCATCGGTGTCGGCTACGCGGCGCAAGCGGTGGACGCGGTGCCGCGCGGCCGTCATGATCAAGGGCTGGATTGGATTGTGACCGAAGACGGCATTAGGGAAGTTCATCGATGAAATTGTTGTTTTGCGGCGATGTCCTGGGCCGCTCGGGCCGCGATGCCATTTTGGAACATGTACCAGCCCTGCGTGAGCGCCTGGGGCTCGACTTCGTGGTGGTCAACGGCGAGAACGCCGCGCATGGCTTTGGCATCACCCCGAAAATCTGCGAAGAGTTCTATCAGGCCGGCGTCGATGTGGTCACCCTGGGCAACCATACCTGGGACCAGCGCGACATCATCCCCTTCCTCGACGCCGAGCCGCGCATCATCCGTCCGCGCAACTACCCCAACGGCACGCCCGGCCGTGGCGCCGGCATCTACGCCGCGCCGCGTGGCCGCAAGGTGCTGGTGGTGCAGGTGATGGGGCGGCTGTACATGGATCCGCTCGACGATCCCTTCGCCGCGCTGGAGGCCGAGTTGGCCCGCCATCCGCTGGGCGGTTCGGTGCATGCGGTGATCGTCGATGTGCATTGCGAGGCGTCGAGCGAGAAGATGGCTCTGGGCCATTTCTCCGATGGCCGCGCCTCGCTGGTGGTCGGCAGCCATAGCCATATCCCCACCGCCGATCATCAGGTGCTGCCCAACGGCACCGCCTATGTGACCGATGCCGGAATGTGCGGCGATTACGATTCGGTGATCGGCATGAAGAAGGATGTCGCCATGGCCCGCTTCATCCGCAAAGTCCCCGGCGACCGTCTGAGCCCAGCCGAAGGTCCGGGCACGCTGTGCGCGGTATTCGTCGAAACCGACGACGCCACCGGTCTGGCTAAACGCGTCGAGCCGGTGCGCCTGGGTGGCCGGCTGGCGCAAACCGTGCCGGTGGTCTGAGGGGGCGGACGATCCGACGTCGGATCGTTTTCAGGCCCTCTTCAGGACGATTTCGTCGTCGTCCCTGCGCTCGCGGGGGCCGCTCACCAGTTGAGAGCCCGCAGGCGCGCCACGATGACGCTGCTCGGCAGACCGGCCCGCATCATGTGGCTGCCAGCCTCGACCAGGATGTTGCGGCGCAAATTGCCGTCCATTTGTTCCAGACAGGTCGAGAGCGCCCGTCCCAGGGCATCGAAGACCATGCACTCGGCTGTGTCGGCCAGGGGCGCGCGATGGGGGGCCGTTTCCGCCGGGGGCTCGGCGGCGAATGGCGCCATCGACCAGATTTCGTGCGTTTCGCCGCCCAGGGCAATGGACTCATGGGTGATGGTGTGCCGATGCTTGAAATGCCGGCTGAAAATCGCCTTGCAGTCCACATGCTCGGCCAGCAGGACGCTGTTCGCCTCATAGAAGAAGCCGTCCTTGCCAAGGGCGGCGACCATCAGGCGGCAGTAGAACTCGACTTGCTCGGCGGACATCTCCGGCATCGACATGGTGTTGATGGCGATATCGATGGGCTGGCGGTCGCTGACCACGGCGTCGATCAGGTAGTTGGGCGCGAAGATGCAGCTTTCACGCCCGCGAAGATGCGCGATGGAGCTGTCGTCACGGCTGACGACCTTGCTGTCGGCGGCGAAATGCCCGGCATAGACCGCCGCGAAATGCAGCGACGAGGGCAGATCGCAGCAAATATATTCGATGCGTCCGGGAAACAGGGCCATGACCGCCCGCGCCAAGGCGCCGTGGCCCGAGCCGATCTCAAGGATGCGGCAGACACCGTTCCTGCCGATGATCCGGTCGATTTTCGCCAAGGCGCCGCTGGCGTAAAGCGCGTTGACGCGGCTTTGACAGAGGATGGTGTCGGCGTTGCATAGGACATCGTCGACGAGCATCCCGATTTCGCCGAACATTTTCGGCGTGCGGACGATGTAGTCCGGCGGGATGTTCAGGGTGACAAGCTGCTGAATACCGGCAAACGGCAGCATGCGGCTGAGCGGGTCGATGGCGGCGCAGATGCGTTCCCACACCTCGTTCGAATCGGTGGCCGCCATGATGTGCCGAAGCGTTGCGTCATCGGGACCGGAGTAATGGCGCCAGCGGTCCAGGCGATCCAGGATCGGCAGATGGAAGCCGGCAAACGGCGCCCGCATGCGCAGGGTGTTGATGCCGTGGTAATCCGTGGGAATTTGGCTTCCCGGACGGGCGGCCAAGCTTTCCCAGACATTCGCCGGATGGAAGACCTGCTCCTTGGTTTTGGCGGCTTCCGCATCCTCGCTCTGGTCGAGCGTCCTCTGCACCTGCGCAATACGGTCGCGGGCGCGCTTGTACTCGTCCTCGGTCAGGTCGTGGTTTTCCCGAAGAGTGTGGAATGCGATCATGCGGCCTCCGTGATCCGACGCTTACCGTCGGTTACCGCCCGTCACTAATGGGGGCGCAGTTGTGGCGGCCGGACATCACGCAATCTTGGATGCGGGCGGATTTGGCCAAGCTGTTGGTGATGAACCAGCCGATTAGCACCAGCGCCGCCACCACGATCAGCATCACCAAGGGCGATGGGCTGTTCTCGTCCAATTCGTCTTTGGGACGAGGCGGCGGTTGCCGGTCCTTGTCGGGAGGCGGCACGTCCACTGTCATGCGGCCTTGCCCCCATAGACCAGATAGTTGACATCCAGCGACGGGGTGCG
>DATGZW010000452.1:0-2378 GCA_035297005.1 Patescibacteria group bacterium | reverse complement strand
TTCTTGACGATGCCAATCAGCAACAGGATGCCGATCAAGGCAATCAACGACATGTCGTGGCCGAACAGCATCAGGAACAGCAACGCCCCCGCCCCCGCCGACGGCAGCGTCGAGAGGATGGTCAGCGGGTGGATGAAGCTTTCATACAGCATGCCCAGGATGATGTAGACCGCCACCAGCGCGGCGGCGATCAGATAGGGCTGCGTCGCCAGCGACTGCTGGAACACCTGCGCCGTACCCTGGAAGGTGGCGATCAGAGCATCGGGCTTGGACAATTCTCCTCCCGCCGCCTTGATGGAATCCACCGCCTGGCCCAGCGAGAACCCCGGACGCAGGTTGAACGACAGCGTCACCGCCGGGAACTGTCCCTGATGGTTGACCGCCAGCAGGTTGACCGGCGCGGTGTCGTAATGGACGAAGGTGGACAGCGCCACCTCTTGGCCGGTCAGCGGCGAGCGGATATAGATCTTGTCGAGCGTGTCGACGCGCCCTTGCATCTCCGGCAGAACCTCCATCACCACGTGATAGCTGTTCAACTGGGTGAAGTATTGAGTCACCTGACGCTGACCGAAGGCGTCGTACAGGGTGTCGTCGATGACCTGCGGCTGGATGCCGAAGCGTGCCGCCTGATCGCGGTCGATGACCAGAGTGACGGTGGCGCCGTTGGTCTGCTGGTCGCTGGCGACGTCCTGAAGCTCGGGCAACGCCTTCATGCGCGCCAGCATTTTGGGCGCCCAGGCGTTCAGTTCGTCAAGATCGGCATCCTTCAGCGTGTACTGGTACTGGGTGCGGCTGAGCAGGCCGCCGACATTCAGATCCTGCGGCATTTGCAGATACAACATCACGCCGGGGATCGCCGCCATCTTCCGGCGCAGGCGATTGATGATCTCTTGCGCCGTCGTCTTCCGCGCGCCCCACGGCTTCAGGCTCATGAACACGCGACCGTTGTTCATGGTCTGGCTGCCGTTGACGCCGATGCTGGCGGCCCAGCTTTCGATGTCGGGATCCTGCGAGATGATCTCGGTCACCGCCAACTGCCGGCGCGTCATCTCGGCGAAGGAGATATCCTGCGCCGCGTCGGTGACGCCGAACAGCACGCCGGTATCCTGCTGCGGAAAGAAGCCCTTGGGGATAATGGCGAACAGCACGCCGGTAGCGATGACGGTGGCGACGAAGCTGGCCAAAGTGATTCGCTGGTGCACCAACACCCAGTCGAGCCCGCGCCGATACGCCTCCAAAGTGGCGTCGAAGCCGCGCTCGAACAGCTTATAAAGCCGGCCATGCGACGTGGTGTGCTCGTCCTTGAGAATGCGCGAACACATCATCGGCGTCAGCGTCAGCGACACGAACACCGACACCGCGATGGTCATCGACACGGTAACGGCGAATTCGCGCAGCAGCCGTCCGACCACACCCGACATCAACAACAGCGGAATGAACACGGCGACCAGCGACACGCTGATCGAGATGATGGTGAACCCAATCTCGGCCGCGCCCTTCAGCGCCGCCTCCATCGGCGACAACCCTTCCTCCAAATGGCGGTAAATGTTCTCCAGCATGACGATGGCGTCATCGACGACAAAGCCGACGGCGATGGTCAGCGCCATCAAGGACAGGTTGTCCAGGCTGTAATGGGCGACATACATCAACGCGGCGGTGCCAGCCAAAGCCAGCGGCACGGTGATACCGGGAATGACGGTGGCCCACAGATTTTTGAGGAACAGGAAGATCACCATGACCACCAGGGCGATGGTCAGCATCAGGGTGAACTCGACGTCATCGACCGAGGCGCGGATAGTCACCGTGCGGTCCATCAGCACATCGACCTTCACCGCTGGCGGGATCGACGCCTGAAGCTGCGGCAATTCGTTGCGGACCCGGTCGACGGTTTCAATGACGTTGGCGCCGGGCAGTTTGTAGACCACCAGGAACATGCCGCGCTTGCCGTTGGTGCCGGTGGCGTCCACCGTGCGCTCCCACGCCGCGCCGCGCGTGTTCTCGGGACCGTCCACCGCCGTGCCGATATCGCGGATACGCACCGGAGCGCCGTTCTTATAAGCGACGATCACCGCGCCCCACTGGTCCGAGTGGGTCAGCTGGTCATTGGCATAGATGGTCAGCGAGCGGTTCTCGCCGTCGATGCTGCCCTTCGGCGAATCGATGGTGGTGTTGGCGATGACGCCGCGGATATCGTCCAAATCGATCCCCAGCGCCGCAACCTTGGCCGGATCGATCTGCACCCGGATCGACGGCTTTTGCTCGCCGCCGATGGAGACTTGGCCGACGCCGGGAATGCGGCTGATTTGCTGGGCCAGCACGGTGTCGGCGTAATCATCGACGATGGTCAGCGGCAGAGAATCCGACGATACCGCCAGAAT